>CAZUVI010000031.1:0-6902 GCA_964623795.1 uncultured Candidatus Saccharibacteria bacterium
AAGCTCTTTGAGCTCTTGAACTCGATCAGCGGCGTAGGACCGAAGTTGTCGCTCGGCATTTTGAGCGTTTCCGAGGCGAAGTACGTGCGCGCCGCGATCAAGGAGGGGCGGACCGAACTTCTGACCAAGGCCTCGGGTGTCGGCAAACGGATCGCGGAGCGCATTATCTTGGAGCTGAAGAACAAGGTAGAGGCCGCGGACGCCAAGGAGACGGTGAGAATAATGGAGGCCGCAACGGACCTTGAGGAGACGCTCACTGCGCTCGGCTACTCAAAGTCGCAGGCGCGGAAGGCGGTGGAAAAAGTTCCTGCTTCCGCAAAGGAGTTCGAAACGAAGCTGCGTGAGGCCCTTAAAGTTCTGAAGAAGTGATGCGGCTTCTCCGCTCCATCTGGCATTTCGTGTGGGCGCTGCTTTCTGCCGCATACTGCGGTTTTCCTTCGCGGCGGCTTACGGTAATCGGGATTACCGGCACGAAGGGCAAGTCAACGACGCTTGAGCTTCTCTCCGACATGCTCGAAGAGACAGGCGTGAGGACGGCGCTCTTGTCTTCGGTGTACGTCAAGGTTGGCGCGGAGCGGAAGCGGAACTTCACCGGCAACTCGATGCCGGGCAGGGGGTTCATCCAGCGCTTTCTGCGCTCCGCGGTCCGCGCGGGGTGCCGTTTTGCGCTCGTCGAGGTGACCTCGCAAGGCGTCCTCCAGCACCGTCATCGCTTCATCTCGTTCGATGTCGGCGGCATTACGAATCTTGCGCCCGAGCACATCGAGGCGCACGGCTCGTTTACGGCCTACCGCGACGCGAAGCTTGCGTTCTTCCGGGCCGTCGCGCGTTCTTCGCGCGCAACAAAGCGCCTCTTTGTAAGGGAAGATGATGAGGCGGTCTCGCCGTTCGCCGCCCTTGCCCCCGGCATTACGACCCGTTTTACGCTCGACGATACCCTCATGCCTCCCGGCGCTTTCGGCGAGGTGAACGCGGAGAATGCGGCGCTCGCCGCGGCGATCGCGCGTTGGTTCGGCGTGCCGGAAGAGGCGATCGGGAGGGCGCTCCGGAAGTTCCGGGGACTGCCGGGCAGGATGGAGTTCGTGCAAAAGGAGCCGTTCGGGGTCGTTGTGGATTACGCGCATACCCCCGACTCGCTCACGAAGGTGTATGCCTCGCTCCGAAAAGATTACGCCGGGCTGGTGTGCGTTGTGGGCGCGGCGGGCGGCGGCAGGGACCGCTGGAAGCGGAGCGCGATGGGCTCCGCGGCGGCGAAGCATTGCCGTTTCGTTGTTGTGACCGATGAGGATCCGTACGACGAGGATCCGGCGGCGATCCTCGCGGAGATAGAGCAGGGCTTCAAAGCGCAGAACTTTTCCGCGTACGAAACGCTTCTCGACCGGAGGGCGGCCATTCGCCGCGCCATCGGGCTCGCGCGGCCCGGCGAGGCGGTGGTGCTCACGGGCAAGGGCAGTGAAACCGGCATCCACCGCGCGCAGGGCCTCGTTGAGCCGTGGGATGACGCCGAGGCGGCGAGGCAGGCGCTTCGCGCGCGCGGGCTGTTATAATAAGACAAAGGTCGCTTAAGGCATTCTTCTTTATTATGCTCAAGAACTGGAATCACGATCTCGTGCAGCAGCTCTCGGAGATCTCCGACAGCGCATGGCGCATGGATCAGTACCTTGCGACGAGCAAGGACTGCGCGCACTGCAATGGGCTGTGGCAGAAGCTCAAGGCCGACTACGAAAGCCACGTAGAGCTCCTCGCCGGCGAGATCTCTCGCCACTGCGGCGAAGGGAAGTTCGACTGATCGGTCTTTTGTACAATGAAAGTCACGTTCCATGGCGGCGCCGGCCAGGTGACCGGTGCCAACTATCTCGTTTCATCGGACGATACGCGCATCCTTATCGACTGCGGTTTGGTGCAGGGAGGGCGGTTTTCCGAGTCCCAGAATTCCAAGCCGTTTCCGTACGACCCCGCATCGATCGCCGCCGCTTTTGTGACGCACGCGCACATTGACCATACGGGCCGGTTACCCCAACTCGTGCAAAGCGGTTTTAAGGGGACGGTCTACTCCACGCCGCCTACGCGCGATTTTGCGGAGCTCTTGCTCTACGACTCCGAGCATGTGATCCGCGGCGAACTCGAACGCGAAGGTCTCCCGCCTCTCTATACGCCCGAAGACGTTGCGGCGCTCATGGAGCGCTGGGAGGGCGTGGGCTACCACAAACCGATAACCGTCGGGCCCTTTAAGGTCACGCTCTACGACGCCGGCCACATTCTGGGTTCAAGCTCGATCATGGTGGAGGCGGAGGGCACAAAGATCATCTTCTCCGGCGACCTCGGCAACCCTCCTACGCCCATCATCAAACCAACCGAATACATCTCGGAGGCCGACTACTGCCTTGTCGAGTCTACCTACGGCAACCGCGTGCATGAGGACTTCGAAAGGCGCAAAGATCTGCTTGAGGACGCGATCGAAGACGCGGTGAAGTCCGGCGGGGTGCTCATGATCCCGGCCTTCGCGATGGAACGAACGCAGGAGTTGCTCTTCGAACTGAACGAGCTTGCCGAACACGGCCGCATTCCTAAAATACCGATCTTCATCGACAGTCCTTTAGCTATCAAGCTGACCGGCGTCTACCAGAAGTATCAGAACTACTTCAACCAGGAGGCGTGGAACCTCGTACGATCCGGCGACGCCATCTTCAACTTCCCCGGCCTTAAGATGACGCTTACGGTCGAGCAGTCGAAGGAGATCAATGACGTACCGCCGCCCAAGATCATCATCGCCGGCTCTGGTATGTCGCAGGGCGGCCGCATTCTTCATCATGAACGCCGCTACCTCTCCGATCCCAAGAGCACCATTCTTTTTATTGGCTATCAGGCGGAGGGGTCGCTCGGCCGCCGCATCTACGACGGCGCGAAGAGCGTGAGAATATTCGGCGAAGAAGTGCCGGTGCGGTGCAAGCGGCGCGCCATCGGCGGTTACTCGGCGCACGCCGACCAGCCCAAGCTTTTGGAGTGGGTGCGCCATATGCGGGATTCCCTGCGTTCCGCCTTCATCGTCCAGGGCGAGTCGGAGGCGAGCGATGCCCTGGCGCAGAAGGTAAGGGACGAGCTTGCCGTTAAAGCGATCATCCCGAAGGCGGGGGAGGCGTATGATATAATTTAAGAACTATGGCGAACGCGAAAAACGTCAAGAACGGCAAGGATGGCAAGGGAGAGCGAAAGACGGCGTTTTCCGACCGCAGTCCGCGGCCGAAGTACAAGATCTGCGTCTCGGGCGCCGCGGAGACGGGCCACTGCGCGCCCGATGCGCTCGAAAAGTCCGAGCAGGTGGGGCGGCTTGTCGCGAAGTACGGCATGGTGCTCGTGACGGGAGCAACGACCGGCACGCCCTACTGGGCGGCAAAGGGCGCCAAAGAGGCGGGCGGCATCGTGATCGGCCTCTCGCCTGCGGTATCGGAGGCGGAGCATCTTAAAACGTATCATCTGCCCCTTGACTACCACGATCTCGTCATCTATACCGGTTTCGACTATTCCGGCCGCAACCTCCTTCTCACGCGCTCGTCGGATGCGGTCATTACGCTTTGCGGCCGCATGGGTACGCTGAACGAGTTCACCATCGCCTTCGAGGACAACAAGCCAATCGGGGTGCTTGAGGAGAGCGGCGGCATTGCGAACGAGCTGCGGCGCATTTTGGAGATCGCGAAGCGCGGTCCCGGCAAGGTGGTCTTTGACCGAGACCCCGAGCAACTTCTCTTAAAGGTCGTTCAGATGATCGAAAAGGAAAAAGAAAGCAACTATGCCTAACGCAAAAACAAAAAAAGGAGCATCAGCGGTAAAGACGGCAAAGCAGAAGCCCATCGGCACGGTGACCCACTATTATGGCGGCCTTGGCGTCGCGATCATGAAGTTCAGCAAGCCCGTCACGACCGGCACGCGCGTCCGTTTCGAGGGGGCGACGACCGCGTTCTCGCAGACGGTTTCGTCCCTGGAGTATGACCACAAGCCGATCGATGTCGCCCCGAAGGGCAAGGAAGTCGGCATGAAGGTCGAGGACAAGGTGCGGGAAGGCGACCATGTATACGCTGCCGACTGAACTCGCGCTGCAGCTCGGTCTCGCGGTTTTTTTGGGCGCCGCGATCGGCCTTGAGCGGGAACTGTCCAGAAAAACAGCAGGTCTTCGCACCTACGCGCTGGTTTCGCTCGGCTCCGCGATTTTCACGATCGTTTCCGCCCACCTCATGGACGGGAACAACATTGCGGGGGTTATCAACTATGACCCGGGCCGCATTGCGGCGCAGATCGTCACCGGCATCGGTTTCATCGGCGCCGGCATGATCATCTTCAACCAGTCCAAGCTCCAGGGCATCACGACGGCTGCCGGCATCTGGGTGACGGCCGCGATCGGCATGGCGGTCGGGTTCGGGTTCTACTCGATGGCGGTGCTTGCCACCATTCTGGTGCTTTTCATATTTGCGGTTCTCTGGCTTCTGGAGGAATGGATCGTGAAGAAGTTCGCGTCCGAGGCGCCGCTGTCTGACTAGGATCCACATGGCGTTTGTGCGGCGTTTTGTACTGCCCGTAAGTTTGCTTTCCGGCACGATCATCGGGGCGGGCGTCTTTTCTCTTCCGTTCGTGTTCGTGGCGGGCGGCTGGGCCGTTGGTCTCGCGTATCTCACGGGGTTCGGTGTCGTTTTCACGCTTATTCACCTGATGTACGCCGACATCCTGCTTCAGGACGGCGGACATGATTTTGTCGGTTACGCGAGGCGCTACCTCGGCGCGTGGGCTGGGCGCCTTGCGTTCGTGATGACGGTGGTGGGAATGGTTCTCGCGCTTACCGTCTACCTCGTGCTCTCCGCGAGTTTTTCCTCGGTTCTTTTGCCGGACTGGTCCGCGGGAACGCTGGTCCTTCTGTTCTGGACGCTCGGCTCTTTGTTTATGTTCTTTCCGGTGCGCGGCATGGCGGTGCTTGAGGCGCTTGCGGTTCTCGTGATCGTCGGCATCATCGGCATCATCGCGGTTAAGGGCGCGCCGCACATGGAACGGCTCCTCACCGTCCAGCCGCTCGATCTTCGCTACCTTTTTCTCCCGTTCGGGCCGGTGCTGTTCTCATACGCGGGAAGGGTCGCCATCCCTTCGCTCCTTTTGTACTTCAAAGAAGAGGGACTCGCTCCGCTCTATGCGAAGAGGGCCATCATCTGGGGCACGGCACTGCCAGCCGTCGCGTACCTTTTCTTCGCTCTCGGGGTCGTCGGCCTGTCCGGATCGGTTTCCGAGGATGCGGTTTCGGGCATTGTCGGTCTCTCGCCGGCGTTCCTTCGGACGGTCGGCGTCCTGGTGCTCGCGTCTCTCGTAAGCTCGTACTTTGTGGTCGGAGTGAGCGTCATGAGGATACTTGAGAAAGACCTTGCCGCGCCGCGGCTTCTTTCTGCTCCCCTCGTCATCGCCGCGCCGCTCGCTCTCTACGCCGTCGGTCTCCAGGACTTTCTTACGCTGGTTTCCGTAAGCGGCGGCGTCTTTATCGCGCTCGAGGGCGTCTTTATCGCGCTCATGTGGCGGAAGGCGCACCAAGCGCGAACGCCTCTGCTGCTCTCTCCGCGCTTTCTCTACGCCGTCTTTGCGCTCGTTGCGGTATTTATCGGCGGGGCGTTCTATGAGATACTGCGAATACTATGAGGAACGGGCGGAGTAAGACGGCAAATGCGCGCTACGCTCCGGAACGCACGGAACGCGAGTTCCCAAAGGGCGTAAAGGGCATCGTGTTCTGCGACACCTGCGGCATCACGTATTACAAAAAGGCGTGGCATCACAATCTGCGGCACTTTAAATCATTTGAGAAGGACGTACCGGTCGTGTTCCGCACCTGTCCGGCGTGCCAGATGATCAAAAACAAACAATTCGAAGGCAGGGTGTCGGTCGTGAACGTTCCGTCGAAGTTTCAGGGCGAGGTCGAACGTCTTATCCGCGGCTACGGCGAGCGCGCGTACCAGCGCGATCCGCTCGACCGCGTCATCGCCGTCAAGAAAACGAAAGGCGGTTGCGAGGTGACGACCACCGAGAACCAGCTGGCGCAGAAGCTTGCGCGGAAGATCGCTGAAACGTTCAAAGCGGCGCGCGTCGCCGTCTCACATTCCGCCAGTCCCAGCGATGTGGCGTTTATCACGGTCACATTTTCTTAGCGCACTACTGGAAGCGGCTGCCATCCTGGCCGTTTTTTCGATACCGCTCGGCACGCGGGCGCTCTTCGGCTTCGTGACGTCCGGGTTCGACGAGTACGAGTCGTTTTTTCTTTACGCGAGCGACATCGCCATCCTGCTTTTTCTCGCGCTCTTGACCATGAAGGAGGCACGGTGGCTCCCGCGCATCATCGGCGCGTTGCCGCGCGCCGTCATGCTGGGCGGCGCACTCCTGCTTCTCGCGGCCGGGGCATCGCTCGTTGTCGCGCCTTCGCTTCCGCTCGCGCTCTACGGCTTCGCGCGGCTTCTCTTCGGGGCGTTCTTCGCGCTCGGCCTCGCCGCCGCCATAAGCGGAAAGCACGTTCCGACGGCCTTCTTCTTCGGTTCGCTCGCCGTCTCGGGCGTCTTCCAGGCGCTCCTGGCGTTCCTGCAGTTCAAAGCGCAGGGGAGCGTTGGCCTCTCGCTTCTCGGGGAGCCGCTTCTTGGTCCGCGCATCGGAGGTGCCGCAAAGATCATCGTCGAAGGCGGGGCGCTTCTGCGCGGCTACGGGACCTTGCCGCACCCGAACGTTCTTGCCGCCTTCCTGCTTGTCGCGTTCCTTGCGCTCTCCTGCTTCTGGCTCCGAAGGCCGGGGATTAAAAAGATATGGCACGGGGGCGCGCCTCTCCGGAGCGATATCGTTCTCGGCGTGACGTTCTTTGTTCTCGCAACGGGGATGGCGCTCACGTTTTCGCG
>CAZUVI010000032.1:0-5827 GCA_964623795.1 uncultured Candidatus Saccharibacteria bacterium
GAGCAAGCGCGATGCGCCTGAACCCCTACACCGATTCGGTGATGCGGGTTTGGCTCACGGAGTACGTGCCCGCGCACGTCGCCGTGCTCTACGGCAAGATCGAGGAGACGGCGGCGGCGATGGCGGTGGCGGAGATGAAGGTCCCCGATTGGAAGCTCCCGGGCGTGTTCCCGGAAGACAACCGAGCCTTCGTCATCCACAACTTCTGGCTGAACACGGTGAACTTCGCGTTTTCGCACTTCGGCGGCAAGTACAACAAGTACCAGCTGCCGGGAAGCCCGATGTTCGTCGGTGCCTTCGCTTGCGCGGCCGCGTTCATGCGCGGCTTCAAACAGATCGCCGACCGCGCCTCCGACGAGAGCGATGGGGAAGCGACGGTTGCGCAGATGTACGACATCACCTTGTCCTTGAAGAAGACGAAGCGCTTTTTCCGCGGCGAGAACGGCATCCCCATGGCCGGCGAACGGCGCAAGAACATCGAGGTTGCCGTGGGGGCGCTGCTCCAGAAGTACGGCGGCGAGCCCCGGAACATCCTCGAGGAGGCGGACTGGTACGCCTACGAGCATGATGGCGGGAAGCCCGGCATCACGGACCTTCTCGTGCGCGACTTCGGTTCGGTCTTCGACGACCGCGAGACCCTCGTGCTCGACTCGGGCGCGAAGCGCGAGCTTCTCTTCATGAAGCGCGCCCAGCTCCTGCCGCTCATGATGCACGGCCGCGCGCTCGGTTCGCGGGGCGAGCTCCCCGCGATCCGCGACATCGCGAAGATCGGCCCGGTGGCCGACTACTCGGTGCCGAACGCGCTCCGGCATCTCGGCATCCTCGAGTATTCGTCCGAGCTTCGCTACGCCGTCGACAACCGCTTCGAGATCGCGGCGCACTCGAAAGCCGAGATCGAGATCCGCATGTCGACGGTTGCGGCCATGGCCGAACTCCTCGCCGAGACGAACGCGCTCCGCGAGAAGGCCGGCAAGCCGCCGATCACGATGGCGGAGCTCGACTACGCCGTCTGGTCCTTGGGCCGCAAGGCCAAGTACCTTCACCATCTCACGCGGACGACCGCGTATTAAGCAGAAAGCATTCGGCCCCGCCATTGGCGGGGCCGCATCTTATTTCGCTTCCTTCAGCTTATGAGGGTTATGGTTTGGGCAGGTTTTGTTCGAGCACCGCTCGGGGATCGTTTTCGTGCCTTCCATCATAAGCGAGCCGCACATCGTGCAGATGCGTCCGGTCGGACGCGCTTTGATCGCGTTTTTGCACTCGGGATAGTTGGAGCAGGAGTAGAACAGGCCGAATTTGCCGCGCCGCTCCACCATCTCTCCCTTCTTGCAGAGCGGGCACGCGACGCCCGTTTTTCCCTTGGCCTCTTCTGCCGGGTCTTTCTTTACGAACTTGCACTTCGGATAGTTGCTGCATGCGATAAATCGTCCGAAGCGCCCTTCGCGCTCGATCAACTGGCCAGTGTGACATTCGGGGCATGTTTCGCCGATCTCCTTGGGCGGGGCGATCTCACTGCCATCTTCTTTGCGCGCGCCGAGGCACTTGGGAAAGTTAAGACAGCTCATGAACCGGCCGGAGCGGGAGAGTTTATAGATCATCGGGCCGCCGCAGAGGGGGCAGGGGAACTCCTTCGGTGCGTCGCCCATATTGGTGATCTTCTCTATTTTCGCCTTTCCCTTTACGGCCTTGTGAAAGGGCGTGTAAAAGTCCTTGAGGGTCTTTTCGTAGGTGCGCTTTCCCTCGGCAATTTCGTCGAGCTCGTCCTCCATCTCCGCCGTGAAGGTGTCGCTGATATATTCGCCGAAGTTTTTCTCGACGAACGAGCTTACCACGTCGCCGGTCGCGGTGGGCACAAGCGCGCGGTTCTGTTTCTCCACATAACCGCGGTCCTCGAGCGTCTTGATGATGGAGGCGTAGGTCGACGGCCGCCCGATGTCGCGCTTCTCGAGCTCCTTGACCAGCCCCGCCTCGGTGTAGCGTCCGGGCGGCTGCGTTTCTTTGCCTTCCGACCGGACATCCACGAGTTCGAGCGGGTCATCCGCCGCCGTCTTCGGGAGTTCGACGTCCTCGCCCCGGGCGGCCGGGTCGGCCGCGAGCCAGCCATCGAACACGACCCGCGAACCGTTCGCGGCGAAGTCCGGAAGGCTCTGCCTGCCGGCAGGCAGGGAATCATTCGCAACGGCGGTGATTATTTTTGTGCGCAACACGCGCGCATCGGACATCTGGCTCGCGAGCGCGCGGGCCCGAATGAGCGCGTAGAGCTTTTTCTGTTCGTCGTTCCCGCCGCAGCTGCGCTTCGCGGCAGTCGTGGGGCGGATCGCCTCATGCGCCTCCTGCGCGGACCTGCTCTTCGTCTTGTACTGCCGCGGGGAAGCGTACGCCTCGCCGAACTCCTTCTTGACGGTTGCGATGAGGTTCGCCTGCGCTTCCGCCGCAAGATTGGTGCTGTCGGTGCGCATATACGTGATGTGGCCCGCCTCGTAGAGTTTTTGCGCTATGCGCATGGTGCGTGACGGGGAAAAACCGAGGCGGGTGCTCGCCGCCTGCTGCAGGGTCGAGGTGGTGAACGGCGCGCGCGGCGAGCGTTTCTGCTCGAGCTCGTCAACAGCCTTGACGCTCCATGCTCCCGCCCGGGCGGCCTTGACCAGCGCGTCCGCATCCCGCTCGGTCTTTGGCTCTTCGACGCAGGTCGCGGTGAACGCGTCGCCCTGCTTTGTCTTAAGGTCCGCGGAAAGGACCCAGAACTTCTCCGGCACGAACGCCCGTATCTCGCGTTCGCGCTCCATGAGTATCCGGAGCGCGGGGGATTGCACGCGACCCGCCGAGAGGCCGTAGCGGACCTTTTTCCAGATGAGGCCGGAAAGATCGTAGCCGAAGAGGCGATCCAAGACGCGCCGCGCTTCCTGGGCGCGCACGAGTTCGTCGTCGATGCCGCGAGGGTGCGTGAGCGCCTCCTCGATGGCGCGCTCGGTTATCTCGTGGAACGCGATGCGTTTCGGGTTCTTGAGGCCGATGGTCTCCGCCAGATGCCGCGCGATGGCTTCGCCTTCGCGGTCGGGGTCGGTGGCGAGGAACACCTCGTCCGCCGATCCCGCGGCTCGGCGAAGATCGTCGATGACCTTCTGTTTTTCTTTCACTATCTGATAGCGCGGCACGAAGCCGCCCTCGATGTCGACGGCGTCTTTGTTGCTCTTCGGGAGGTCGCGGACGTGTCCGTAGGAGGACATGACCGTGAAGTCCTTACCGAGGAACTTCCCGATGGTTTTCGCTTTCGTGGGCGACTCTACGATGACCAGCTTCATGAATGTTATGCCGCGTAATAATTGGCGCCGCTTTCGATCACGAGGCCCTTCAGCGCAAGGAGCGCGAGCGCCTGAGTGATCTCGTGAGGTCCGAGGTTACTCCGCTCCACAAGTTTGTCAATAGAAAGCGGACCGTTTTCTTTAAGGAGCGCGAGCACATCCGCTTCCGTTCCATCAAGTGCGGCATCCGCGCGGTCCGCTGTCCCGGGCGCGATACCAAGGTCCTCCAAGACGTCCTCGGGCCGCGCGACGATGCGCGCCCCGTCGCGAAGAAGCGCATGCGAGCCGCGATACTGCGGCTCGTTTGGTTTTCCCGGAACGACGAACACGTCGCGGTTCTGCTCGAGCGCCAAGCGCGCCGTGACGAGTGCGCCGGACTTTTCGGGGGCTTCAATGATGATAACGCCGCGCGCGAGCCCGCTCACGATCCGGTTGCGCTCGAGGAACCGGAACGAGAACGGTTCCACGCCCGGCGGATATTCGGAGACGAGGGCGCCACCCGCGGCAAGGATGCGTTCCGCGAGCTTGGCGTGCGCGCGCGGATAGACGAGGTCGAGGCCGCACGGAAGCACGGCGACGGTCGGGGCGCCGACCGAGAGCGCTCCTTCGTGCGCCGCGGCATCGATGCCGTAGGCGAGTCCGCTTACGATGGCGGCGCCGGCGCGGCCGAGCGTTGCGGCGAATTGGTGCGCGGTCTTCTCTCCGTAGGCGGTGGCTCGTCGCGTGCCCACGATCGCGAGCGCATGGTCGGGGGGCAACGTTCCCTTTGCGTAGAGGGCGAGGGGGGCGTCGGGAGCTTCGAGGAGAAGCGAGGGAAAACGGGGGTCGTTCCGGAGAACGAGTTCGATGCCGTACGCGTCAAGTTCTTGAGAAGCGGCTGTGCGATCGGGGAGCGCGATGCCGCGCTCTTGGAGCGCGTTATATGCGGCGGCAAAACCGCCGTATTCCCTGCACAGCAACGTAATGGCGCGGGCACTGCCCTCTCTTAGATGCGCAAGGGCATGGTACGCGGCCGTTTCCTCCTTTAAATGAGCCATTGAACGTTAGAGTACCGCGAACGAGGCGGACCATACAACATCACTACTCTCCCTTGCTTGGCAAGGGCTGGGGTGATATGCTCGCGGCAGATAAATTGACAATTCAGAAAAGGAGCACAATGTGAGTTACGACAATGTGCTTGCGGACTGGAGACCGCGGGCCCTCGAATTCGAGCGTCAGCTCGGACGGGTGCTCGTGGAACAGGAACGTCCTATTCGGCTTCTCACGATCGCCGTGTTCTCGCGAGGGCATGCCCTTCTCGAGGGCGGCGTCGGCGTCGGCAAGACGACCATGCTCAAAGCGGTCGCGCGCGCCCTGGGAGGCGGCTACAGCCGCATCGAGGGCCGCATCGACCTGAAGCCTGGCGATCTTCTCTACTACCATTACATCACCGAGGACGGTCAGATCCGGATCGACAAAGGACCGCTCTTGGAGCACGGAGAGAATCTCACGACGTTCTTCTTCAACGAGGTGAATCGTGCCCGTCCTGAGGTGCACGCGCCTCTCTTGAACGTGATGGAGGAGCGGTTCGCCCGGGCGTTCAATCGCATCTGGCGGCTGCCCTATCTTCTCGTGTTCGCGGACAGGAACCGCGTCGAGAAGGGCGAGACCGACGAGCTTACGGCAGCACAGCGGGACCGCTTCCTCATGGAGATCCTGCTCGACCTGCCGACCAAGCCGGAGAATCAGGTCCTGCTTTTCTTCGATACGAAGTTCCAGAACACCGACGCGCTCATCGAGCGCGAAGTGCGGGAGGGACTTCTGCCGTATCGCGAGCTTCACGAGGTCCTCTACCCTGCCGTTCAGAACGGCATCGGGGCCACGGACGAGCTCAAGGAATATCTGCGCAGGCTCTGGGATGCCACATGGCATCCGGATGCCTACGACGTAAAGATATTGGGCGGAAAGGCGGGCGAGTTCATCGATCCCGCGAAGGTGATCGAGGCGGGTGCCTCGACGCGCGGCGGCGGACTCTTGGTCCGCGCGGCCCGCACGGCAGCGTGGCTCAATGGCCACGACACCATCCGCCCCGAGGACGTTCATCAGATCTTCTTCGAGACGGTCGCGCATCGCGTCTTCTTCAAGCAGCTCTTCGAGGGCCGGCGCTCCACGCTTGCGCGGGAGCTCATGGGCGGGATCTTGAACACGATTCCCGCTCCGGCCTGACGAGGGATGCTATGAACGCGGAACAGCTTATCCAAGAATTCAATTATAGGATCGCTTGGCGGTCGCGCGAGCCGCGGCCCGGACTGCATCGGAGTTTGACCTCCGGCAGCGGGTTCGAGTTCCGCGGCTACGCGCCGCTCGTTTCGGCGGATGATGCGCGAGAGATCGACATCGACGCCACACTGCAGGATCCGTTCCGGCGCCCGCAGGTGCGCGTGGTGCGGCAGAGGTCGGCGATCACGGTCTACTGCATCGCCGATCTCTCCGCATCCATGGCGTTCGGCGCCAAAATGCCGGCGCTTGCGACATTCGTTGCATCG
>CAZUVI010000032.1:5856-6626 GCA_964623795.1 uncultured Candidatus Saccharibacteria bacterium
TGTTTTCCTCGCATCGGATTTTCTCTTCCCGCGGGAACTTCTTAAGGAGATCCTGGGATCGCTTTCGAGCCACGACGTGGTGCCGATCGTGGTCCGGGATTCCTCGGAGTTCAGCGAAATGCCGAAGTTCGGCATCGCGCGCCTGCGGGACCTGGAGACGGCCGGGGAGCGGTACCTGCTCATCACGCCAACGCTCCGCCGCAAGATCCAGAACGACTTCGAACGCCGCGAAGCGGAGCTTAAGGAAACCTTCGAGGAACACGGCGCGAGGCCGTTCTATCTCATCGACGAATTCGACCCCGAGAAGATAACCGAACATTTTTTGGGCGGTTAGAAAGGAAAGGAGGGGAGGATGAGCAAGCCGATCTTCACAAGCTTCGTCATCGCGCTTCTGCTCATCCTCCCCTTTGCCTCTGTGGCGAGCGGGGATGAGCGGATCCTGAACTTCGAGGTCGAGACGCCGAGAAGCTTCGGCTATGTGATCGGGGACGAGATCGTGCACGAGGCGCGGATCGCGGTCAAAGCGCCGCTCCTCCTCGTGCCGGATACGATTCCCCAGAGGGAGAAGATCAGCGACTGGCTTACGGTCAAGAAGGTCGAGGTGCGGGAGCGGGACGGGAACGGCGGTCGCGCCTACACGCTCCGCATCACCTACCAGATCTTCCACGAGCCGGACCAGCTCGAGTGGCTTACCATTCCTGAGCGAAAGCTCGGATTCGCGGGCGGCGGCGACGCGCTCGAGGCGGTCATTCCCGCCTGGAGCTTCACCG
>CAZUVI010000033.1:0-2251 GCA_964623795.1 uncultured Candidatus Saccharibacteria bacterium
AGGCGACCGCCTGGACGAGGTCGTTCACCACGTGGAACCCCAGGCCCTGCCAGGGCGACCCCACGATCTTCAGCGGATGGATGTCGCGGAGCATCGGGTAGAGCCAGGCGTCATTCGTGTAGATGACGACGGGCCGGTTGTGAAAGAGCCGGAGCATCACCGCTTCCGTGATCTTCCCCCACGTCTCCGTGGAACCCATGTCCATGAAACCGGAGAGCGAACGCTGGAGCATCTTCCGCTCGAAGAGGCCCTTGGCCTCGTTCGGGTCGGTCTCTTCGCAGTAGTCCGCGGGGACCGCGAGGCCGCCGACGTGGACGAGGCGGAAATCGGGGATGACCGTCGAAGCGGACGCCTCGATGGCCTGCGCCATCTCTTCCGCCTTCCGGAAATCCTCGAGCGAGCGGAGCGAGCAGAGGAAATAGGCGTGAAAGCTCTCCGTCTTCTCGTATTTCCCGACAAGGCCGGCCATCTTCGCTTTCGCGGGACCGGCGAGCCCGCGAAGCTCCGCAGGGAGCTCCTTGGCGTTCTCGCCGTTGTAGCCAGGGGAGAGGACGAGCGCTTCCTCGGGAGTAAGCCGTGGAAACTTCATCGCAGTTCCTCCTTACGCGTCAAATTTGCTGCCTCCACCGTAGCGAGTGTTCCGTCCCTTGTCAAAGTTTTTTGTCGAATGTACGATGGGGACGGCAATTTCATTCAATCTGATTCGAAAACCAAGGAGGCGCTATGCCGTACGTTCCGCCCAAGGATCGGACCGTGTTCGACCCGCATGTCGAGGCGCTCGCCGAATGTGTCGTGCTCGCCGCGAAGAACCCGCGCGACCTCATGGCCGTCTGGAACGCGATTCCGCCGCTCGTCGATGCCATCAAGAAAGAGGACAAGGGCTACGGCTACTGGGGCGCCTTCGCGGGGCTCCTGAACTACTCCTGCACGGAGGTTCTGCTCAAGGTCCTCCCCACGCGGCCGAACATTCGCTACTGGGAGATGCCGATCGTGGCAGGGCTCGCGGACGAGCTCTCTCACGTCTTCCGTCTGCGCAGCACCTGGACGCTCGACTTCGATCCGCTTTCGGAGATGAGCGAGCGCTGGTTCTCCGAGACGCCGTTCGGTAAGGAGCACGCCTTCGGCGATGTCCTCGAGTGGACGTTCGCGAACCTCGCGTTGAGGGTGATGCCGGACAACACGCGCTCCTCGTACCGCGAGGTGGCCGGCGTCTTCCGGAATATCGACGCGGAGTTCTATAGCCGCCTGGGCGTCCCGTACGAGGACCTCAAGATCGGCGAGAGCGGCGACGTCTCCTACGCGGAGTATGTCCGCGCCATCGAGGCCGCGATGGAGAAGAAGGGCGTCCTCGGCCGCGGCGCTGCCTATCTCCTTCGGATGATCGCGCCCCGCGGCGGCAGCGAACACGTCTGCCTGCGGGGCAACAAAGGCACCGTCGACCGCGCCTAGCGCATCTCCCTCCCAGTGATTTCCCGCCCGACCCTCAAGGTCGGGCGGCTCTCTTTTATGGGGAGGTATAATAATAGAGGAGTATGAAAGCCAAGCTTATTTCATTCGTCATTGCGGAGACCACACGCGCCAAGAAGGGCAAGGAGGCGGTGCAGTCGCCGACGGTAAAAAGCGCCCCGCACTACTTCGAGGCGACGGTGCCCCAGCAGTTCATCGTGAGCCAGGAAACGGTCACGCTTCGCGAGAAGGAGGGCCAGCTTTCGTTGAAGACCTATCCGCCGGATGTTTTGATCGCCGAAGCGAGCTTCGACCTGCCCGACATCTTTGCGGAGGACGTCCTCGAGCTCAAAGAAGAGGCGATCACGCTCTGCCGCGAGACGCTCAAGAAGAAAGGCGGGAAGGACGTGGAGGAGTTCAGCGAGGAGTACTCGGTCTACGTCGCTTCCGGTTACTCCGGCGACCCCGAGCAGTTTTTTACGAACAAGGAACGCATCGCGACGCTTCTGAAGTCCGAGAAGCTCGCCCTCGACCCGCTCGAGGTGGACTACACGCTCTCGCTTCAGCTCAAGTACGCGAAGAACGACCTCGTCATCGTGGACTGGGACGGCGCTTTCATCTTCGACCCCGAGGGCGACATCGAATCCACCGTGGAACTTCTCCAGCTCGCAAATCTCCAGCTCGTGCGCCACCGCCTCTTGGACAAGCAGCTCGACGAGCGCCTCCAGCGCATGGCCAAGCTCATCGCGCAGGCGCCCGTGCGCACCAAATTCCTCTTCAAGGCGGGGGAGATAAGCCAGGCGCT
>CAZUVI010000033.1:2351-6383 GCA_964623795.1 uncultured Candidatus Saccharibacteria bacterium
CTCGTCGGCTGGTATGTGCTTTTGGTCGGCTGGCTCGTGCTTCTGATTCTGGACATCTACTACTACAAACCGTAGAATCCATTTGGTTTTCGGGCCTATAGTAAAGTGGCATTACGGCGCATTCGCATTGCGCAGGCGGGAGTTCGATTCTCCCTAGGTCCACCCAACGAGAAAAGCACGACGACCTCAAAAATCCCCCGATTCTACGGGGGATTTTTGATGCCTCGAGTTCGAGCGAGGGAGAGTCCTAAGGAGAAATCGAACTCTCTATGGGAACGTGTTGATTGGGCGGCTTGAACTTATCGGTGAATGAGCTAAAATATCCTCGCAAAACTATACTCTTGCGCCATGCCTGAAAACCCATTTCAAACGCGGCAGCCAGCTGTAGGCGGCAACGACAAAGTTCGTACCCCGCAGCGTGAAGCCTACGCTGAACTAGCCAGATTTGCCGGGAGCGGTGAAGCGGTTCGGGAAGTCGGAATCATTCTTCCCGTCGGCTGCGGCAAATCCGGTTGTATTGCCTTGGCACCATTTGCCTTTAAAGCAAAGCGGGCGCTGGTGGTGGCTCCCGGGCTAACAATCGCTGAGCAGCTTAGTAAGGATTTTGATCCTGCTCACGAGGGGATGTTTTATCTGCAATCCGGTGCTCTGTCGGATGGCCCCTATCCCGAACCAGCCGAGATTCGTGGCTTAACTACGAATTTGGACGACCTCACCGAAGCCCATGTGGTCATTACCAACATCCAACAGCTTCGGGGCGCGGATAATCGCTGGCTCCAGGAGATGCCTGAGGATTTCTTTGATCTAATATTGTTTGACGAAGGCCACCACAACGTCGCGGAAAGCTGGGAGCTTCTCAAGGCAAAGTTTCCGAACGCCAGAATAGTGAACTTTAGTGCTACCCCGTTACGCGCCGACGGTCAGTTGATGGCTGGTCGCATTATCTACTCATACCCGGTTTTCCGCGCTATCCAAGAGGGTTATGTGAAGCGACTCAAGGCAGTCGTGCTAAACCCCAGGAGCTTGCGCTATGTTCGCCGCGAGGATGGGGTAGAGGTGAACGTCAGCCTCGACGAAGTGCGTCGCCTTGGTGAGGAGGATGCAGACTTTCGCCGAAGCATCGTTACTTCCGAGGAAACGCTGAACACAATTGTTGATGCCTCAATACGCGAACTGAACAAGCTGAGGAAAGCAACGGGTGAGAACCGACTCAAGATCATCGCTTCTGCCTTAAACTACGAGCATTGTAGGCAGATAGTGGCTGCGTATGAAACGAGAGGACTGAGGACGGACTTTGTGCACTCCCGCGAGGACGCTGCCGCGAACAAGCGGGTACTCAAGAAGCTAGAGAACCACGAACTCGACGTTATCGTGCAGGTGAGAAAGCTCGGAGAGGGCTTCGACCACCGGTATCTGGCGGTCGCGGCCGTATTTAGCGTGTTCAGCAACCTGTCGCCCTTCGTCCAGTTTGTGGGGCGGATCATGCGCGTCATTGAGCAGAACGCGCCGGGCCATCTCCTAAATCAAGGCGTGGTTGTCTTCCATGCCGGTGCGAACGTGGCACGTCGTTGGGGGGACTTTCAAAATTATAGCGGTGCGGACCAAGAATACTTCGATCGGCTTCTTCCCCTGGATGAACTGGAGTTTGATTCTGCGGAGGAGCTTGAGGTGGAACCAGAACCTGGGGGCGTTCAGATTGAGAATCCTGTCGAGGTAAGGAGCCAAAGCGGGGTTCAAATCGAGGAAATCCCGCTCATAAAGGATGACGTAGAAGCGCTCGTGGCCCTTAAGTTGCTTAAGGATCGAGGCTATACGTCCGACGAGGTGAAGGACGCCTTTGAGGAATTGAAGCCAGTGTCCGTTACAAAGGTCCGCCAGCGTCAGGCAAGGCGTCAGGCCCTTGATACGCGCATTAAAACAGAGGCCGGGAAAGTTCTGGGAGAGCGGAAGTTAAATCCTGGAGGTCGGGATCTTGATCGGAAGCGTCTTGGTAGGACAAACTACGTCACTTTGGTTACGGCCATCCATCGGCACGTTAACGAGGCAGTTGGAAGGCCGGGCGGAAAGCGCCACGAGTTCAATAAGGAGGAGCTCGATAAAATCGAGAAGGAGTTCCCCGTGCTCGTCGAGCGGGCTATAGAAGAAGCCCTTAATGGCAGGGATTAAATCACTGGTTGTTCATACGGAAGTAGATGAGGCGCAGAGAGCCCATAATTGCCGTCGCAACGCAAAGCACCGCATCGCTAAGGGCGAGAGGCGACTAAAAGTTCGCAATGGCCGAAGCTGGCTTCACTACTGTTTGAGTTGTGCGACAACCATCCTGGGTCGAGACATCGAGAAGCTCAAGGACCTCTCACGGAGGGTAGCGCCCTTGGTCTGAAATCGGAGTCTTTCCGTGCCGGGCGATGTCCTTACCCATAACCAAAATTGAAGCGGCACGGAGTCAGCTGGAAACAGCAATCAGGATCTTCTTAACGGATGGGGATCCAGTTTCAATTCACACACTGACCAATGCGGCTCGGGGCATATTGCAGGATCTCGGATCTCAGCGGGGCGGTGACTTTGTACCAGGAACTTACCGGAGAAACGCCCGGCATATGCCTCGCTTTCTTGGCGTGGTTCTTCGTTCGGTACAAAGAGCGACTTCGTGAGGCGTTTAGCAAAAGCGAGGGTGCGCAAGCGGCACTCGATGCTGTTGAGCATCTTGATCCGAAAGATAAGGCTTCGTTCTTGGAGTGGGCCCGATAACCTCGCCACCTTCGGCAAGATTTCCTACTCTGGCCTGCGTGACTTACGCGTGCCGGTCGGCCTTGACGCCAAAAGCATTCGCAACTAAGAATTAAGGAAACTCCTAGCATGTGGAATCGAACGAAGAAACATCTGCCGTTGCTTGGACTGCTCCTGGTTCTCTGGCTCTTCTACTGGTTTCTTCTGAGCGCAATCCTCCCACTCGAATGCGGTTTTGGGTGCACCAAACAAGACGCGACGATTTTGGGCTTGAGTACAACAGCAGCGATTCTTACGGCGTTTATTTGGCACCGAATAGCTAGGCGATTCAATTTGTGAGAAGAGAGTGCGGCCCGATGCTGCGAATTCGATTATTGGGAATCATCCTCGCTACGCTAGGGATCGTCCCGTTCCTTGTTTTCGCGCATCCAGGCAGGACCGATAGTTATGGCTGTCACACCTGCAGAACCAACTGTCCATCCTGGGGTCTCGAGTATGGGGAGTATCACTGCCACAACGCGAAGGCGCTCCCACAACCCAAGGAGCCAATCAGGAGTCATTTCAGAGAAGGAGGGACCGGCACGACTGAGCCGTGGCCTACCTACAACAAGAACGGCCAGAACAACATGGCAACTGTCGCGTCGGAAACAAAAGAAGTAGCCAAGGGACAATCCGAAAGTAGGAGCACTGGCTTCTGGCGCGGAATTCTCCGTTTCTTCGGTTGGTAGGGTCCGAACTAGCGATCTATGGCCCCGGTACATTACGTCCCAGAATCTCCCGATAATCAGGCAGTCCGAGACCTCAGAGATGAGGTCAAGAAACTGAACGAGACGACGAAGAAAGCGAACGCGAGAACAGAACGCTTCTCGCTTATCCTGGTACTCGTGGCATTGTTGCAGTTCTTGGTGGCATGGTTCCAGCTGATAGCGTCGGTGGGTGAGATGAAGAATCAATGGCTGGGCATAGCCATCCTGGTGGGAGCCGGCACCCTGCTCGTGTGGACTGTTCGTTCAGTCGAGAAGAAGGCCGAATAGAACTCAACTTGCCGCCCCCGGCAAGATTCTCCGTCTTGTGCTGCAAGAGCAGCCGTCTAAAGTGATGGGGCAACCTCACAATCGCATATCACGCCGCATCGCGGAGCGCGTCCTGGCCTCGGAGGAGGTCCCTGATTTGAGCCGCTAGAGAGGGTGCTCCCGGGTAAAGGGTGCACTCACGCTCCGCTTGCGAACATCCTCTACGAGCATCCACATTTTTAGAGCTCGGCGAGGTCGAGCGTCTGGTCTATGCGGATCTTTTTCACGAAAT
>CAZUVI010000034.1:0-1172 GCA_964623795.1 uncultured Candidatus Saccharibacteria bacterium
ATCGGGCACTTCAACATCTCGGACCTCGCGGGGCTTCACGGGATCGTGGCGGCCGCGCGCGAGCTCAAGGTGCCGGTCATCATCGGCGTCTCGGAGGGCGAGCGGAAGTTCGTTGGCGTCCGGCAGGTTGTGGCGCTTGTCAAAAGCATGCGCGAGGAGCTGAACCATCCGATCTTTCTGAACGCCGACCACACAAAGACCCTCGAGGGATGCGTGGAGGCGGCAACGCTCGGTTTTGATGCCGTGCTCTTTGACGGAAGCACGCTGCCGCTCGAGGAGAATATACGAGAGACCAAGGCGGTCGCGGATGCGGTCCGCGCGATCAACCCCGCCATCCTGGTGGAAGGCGAGTTGGGTTACATTGGTTCCTCCTCGGAGATCCGTGAGGGGATACCGGAGGGGGCGGCGATCAAGCCGGAAGACCTCACGAAGCCCGAAGAGGCGGCGCGATTCGTAAAGGAGACCGGGGTGGACCTTGTGGCGCCCGCAGTTGGCAACATTCACGGCATGATGGCGAACGCGCCGGAACCTAACCTTGATATCAAGCGCGTCGCTGACATCGCGGCTGCGGCAGGGGTGCCGTTGGTGCTCCATGGCGCGTCCGGCAATACGGATGATGACGTGAGGGCGGCGGTGGAGGCCGGCGTGCGCATCGTGCACATCAACACCGAGATACGCGTTGCGTGGCGCAAGGGGCTTGAGGCGGCGCTTGCCGCGAACCCCAAGGAGGTCGCGCCCTACAAGATCCTTCCCGGCGCGATAGAAGGCGTGAAGTCCGTTGTTCTCGCGAAGCTCCGCGTCTTTAATCGCATCAGCTGACGCTCCCGGTCTTCGATAGCGCACGAACACCACGCGTCATCTCGCCCAGCGAGCGGGATGCGCTCCCTCTCGGCCTCGCTCGCCCTGGCAGCTGTGGTTTCAAGGAAGCTCTCGGAGTCCCGACGGCTCGGTTCTGCGTCGGGACGAGAGGCAGCGGGCTTGTGCCGCAGGAGCACAAGAACCGCGATTCCGCGAAGCCACAGCTGCCAGGGCACCCTGCCCGCTCGGCCTGCGAGAGTGTGTTCTTAGCGCTATCGGAGACCGGGAGAAGGCGTTTTGGGGAGTAGACAACGGACTCCAGAAAGGATATAGTGGTTCCCATTATGGAACTCGTGGCGGAAAAACGAGAGGTC
>CAZUVI010000034.1:1182-6066 GCA_964623795.1 uncultured Candidatus Saccharibacteria bacterium
AATTGATGGCGTGAAGTCCGTTGTTCTCGCGAAGCTCCGCGTCTTCAATCGGCTCGGATAGACATTTTTCGATCGATACGATATAGTACTCGGCATTATGGAACTCGTGGCGGAAAAACGAGAGGTCTTCGGCAGAGCCGTGCGGCAGTTGCGCATCCAAGGCCTCATTCCGGCCGAACTGTACGGGCATGGCCTTCCCAATCTCCACTTAAGCATTCCAGCGAAAGAATTTTTAAAAGTGCTCAAAGAGGCTGGCGAGAACACGGTGGTCACGGTGGTGGTCGGCAGCGAAAAACTTCCGGCGCTCATCTACGACGTAGCGCGCCATCCGGTTTCGGACGAGATCGTGAGCGTGGACCTCTACCAGGTCCGCATGGACGAGAAGATCAAGGCAGCCGTCCCGCTTGAATTCACGGGCGAAGCGCCCGTGGTCAAGGAAGCGCTCGGCGTGCTCGTGAAATCGATGCATGAAGTGGAGGTGGAGGCGTTGCCGGCAGACCTGCCCCGCGAGATCACGGTGGACCTTGGAGGGCTCACGGAACTTGGTCAGAGCATTTACGTCAAAGATCTTTCGGTTCCGGCCGGGGTGAAGATAGTGGTTGACCTCGAAACGGTGGTGGTGTCGGTAACGGAGAAGACAAGCGAGGAGGAGGAAAAGGCGGCGCAGGAAGCGGCAGCCGCGGTCGGCGTGGAGCAGGTGGTGGCGGAAACGGAAGAAAAGAAAGCGGAACGGGACGCCCAAAAAGAAGCCAGCTCGTCAGCTGAAGGATCAAGCGCAAAGGAGGTGAAAAAATAAGAGATGAAGTAAAATGAGGATAAGGGCAAAAGCCCTTGTTTCTCATGAACAACGACTTTACGCCGCCCAAACCCCGCGTGCTCCGGGACGTCAAGCGAAGAGGGGAGAGCTCATTCGCGCCGCTCCCGCCGCGCGTGAATCTGCACTATACGCGCGCGACCCGCGTGCCTCTTTTTCGCATCATCAAAACCGGCCTCATTCTCATGGCATTCGTCTCGTTCATCTTCGGCTCGGTCTCGGCGCCGCTGAACCATGCGGCGCAGGGCGCGGGGCAGCAGGAGGAAGAGCGCAAGGTGCTTGAAACGCAGCTTGCCGAGCTCGAGAGCCAGATAACGCAATACGAGAAGACGATCGCAAGCTACAAGAAACAGGGCTCGACCCTGAAGTCGGAGATCGATCGGCTGAACGCCCAGGTCGCGAAGCTGAACCTCCAGATCAGGGCCATCACCCTCTCGCTCTCGCGGCTCAACGAAGAGATCTCGGCGACGCAGTCGAAGATCGGCGTCACGGAAAGCGACATTGACCAGAACAAGGAGGCGATCGGGAAGCTGCTCCAGGACCTCTACGAGCGCGAGGATACCGGCCTCATCGAGGTGATGCTTGCGAACCCGCGGCTCTCCGATTTCTTCGGCAATCTGAACAACCTTCTCGCGGTCCAGGACAGCCTTCGCGTGGCGCTCGGCAAGGTAGTGGCGCTCCGGAGCGAGCTTCTCGACCAGAAGGAGGCGCTCTCCGTCCAGCGGTCGGACGTACAGGCGCTCAAGGCGTATCAAGATTCCCAGCGTCAGGCGATCCAGAAAACGCGCTCGGATAAGGACAACCTTCTCCAGGTCACGAAGGGCCAGGAGGCGAAATACCAGGCCATTCTCAAAGAAACGCAGAAGACGGCCGCCGAGATCCGGAGCCGCATCTTCCGGCTCCTCGGAGGCGGTGAGCTGCCGTTCGGCGAGGCGGTGAAGTTCGCGCAGTTCGCGGAGCGCGCGACCGGCGTGCGGGCCGCTCTCATCCTCGCGGTTTTGACCCAAGAATCGTCGATAAACGGCGTGATCGGGGCGAACCTCGGCCGCTGCTACTACGACACCGCATGGAGCAATCCCGAGGGGCGCGTGATGCGCGCGAGCCAGGCCGCTTCTTTCGAGGAGATCATGAAGGAATTAGGCCTGAATCCAAAAACGACTCCCGTTTCGTGTCCTATTAACCGCGACGGCTCCTACGGCGGCGCGATGGGCCCGGCGCAGTTCATGCCAAGGACGTGGTGGGATGCCCAGGCGCAGACCGGATACAAAAACCGCGTGAGCGCGGTCACGGGTGGAAGCCCCGCCTCGCCCTTCAATAACGCCGACGCGTTCACGGCAACCGCGCTCTATCTTAAGGACGCGGGAGCGGCTAATGCTACGCTCTCGAAAGAACGCATCGCCGCGGCGAAATATTATGCGGGAGGGAACTATCAGCGTCATATCTGGGGTTACGGCGACTCGGTGGTGCGCCGCGCGGAAAGCTTCCAGGACGACATCGACGTCTTGAATGCGAATGTCTCGGGCAGGTAACAAAAAGAGCGGCTCCGAAGGGCCGCTCTTGTTGTTACGTTATGCGCTCTTCTGAAACGCTCTCACGACCGGGTCGAGATCGCCGTCCAAAATGGCTTCTATGTTGTGCCATTTCTTGCCGATCCGGTGGTCCGTGATCCTGTCCTCGGGGAAGTTGTACGTCCTTATTTTTTCCGCCCGCTCCAGCGAGCCGATCTGCTCGCGGCGGATGTCGGCGACCGAGCCGACCGCCTGGCGCTGCTGTTCCTCGTAGAGCTTGGCGCGGAGGACCTCCATCGCCCTTTCGCGGTTCTTATGCTGCTGCCGCTCGGTGCGGCAGGAGACGACGATGCCGGTCGGTTTGTGGAGGATGCGCACGGCGCTCTCGATCTTGTTCACGTTCTGCCCGCCGGGGCCGCCCGCGCGGGAGAAGGAGACCTCGAGTTCGCTGTCCTTGATCTCGAGCTGCTTGGCCTCCACGAGCGGCAGGATGGCGACCGAGGCGGTCGAGGTGTGCACGCGGCCTGATTTTTCCGTGCTCGGTATGCGCTGGACGCGATGCACGCCGAATTCATGTTTCAGCGCCTCGTACACGTCTTCGCCCGCGATCTCGGCAACGAAGGTCTTGTAGCCGCCTAAGGTGCCCGAGGTGGAGTCCGTCGCAACGAACCTCCAGCCGCGCTTCGCGGCGTAGCGCTGGTACATGCGCGCCAAGTCGCCGGCGAAGAGCGAGGCCTCGTCTCCGCCCTTTCCGGCGCGCACCTCAAGAATGATCCGCTGCATCTACCGCTTTTTATTCTTCGCTTCGCGCACCTTTTTGGCTGCCGCTGGCTTGGCGCCCGCGCGGCGCGTCTTGAAGCGCTCGATGCGCCCGCCGATATCCAAGAGCTTCTCCTTGCCGGTATAGAACGGATGGCAGTTCGAGCACACCTCGATGGCGATCTCAGGCTTGGTCGAGCCCATCGTGTGGGTTTTGCCGCAGGTGCAGGTCACCTTGGCGTTGGGGTAGTACTGTGGGTGGATATCCTTTTTCATAGTTCTTCACATTAAGGGATTGCCGCGATTTTTACAAGCGTCCCGCCTCTTTGACACAGAAAAGGCAGATGTTATAACTGGACTCAGCAAATTCAAACGGAAGAGGGGACTGCGATGAGAGCGAGAGCGTGCACGGGAAGAGAGCGCGTTGTGATCCGGTGGATCATCTGGGACATCGCGAACACCATTCTCCACTACCATTACGAGCTCGTGTTCCAGCGTCTCGCGCGGCTCACGGGCAAGGAGATACCCCGGATCAGGCACCTCATCGGCGGGGACTACTTTACGCCCGGCTCCCTGATCTACGACGCGGACGCGGGCCGTATCGGCAGGAAGAAGTTTATCCGCCTTCTCCGGAAGCGGCTCGGCATCGATTCGCGGATACCGAACAAGCGGCTTGCCTGGTGTTTCATGGACTGCTTCGAGCTGCCGAACGCCACGCGCACTCTCCTTCACTTCCTCGCGGACCACTACCGAATGGGGATCATCTCCAACATGAATCCCGTGCAGTGGCCGCACATCCGGGAGACGTTCCCGACTCTGCATGAGGACTCCGGCGTGTTCGCGTTCCATGTTCTCTCGTGCAGGGACAAGCTCGTGAAGCCCGACCTTCGGATCTACGCTCTGGCGTTCGGAAAAGCGTGCGCACAAAGCGAAGGCGCGCTCCTCCCCGGCGAATGCGTGTTCATCGATGACCGGGAAGAGAACGTGAAAGCAGCCGAGGAATTCGGCATGCGGGCGATACTCGCGGACGAGAGCGGTCCTTGGGGGATAGCCCGGAACCTGGCGGATCTGGGCGTGCTTCTCCCGCCTGCGGACTACTATCCTCCCCCTGTCGTTCCGCGCGTTCCGAGTCCGATCCGGGGCATGGCGTGAGCCATGCCCCTTCTCTTTGCCCGCAGGGACCCCGCTCCAGGCGGGTTGACAACGGGGGGGCTCTTCTTATAATGGATGGCAGACAAAGAAACCTAACACTCTCTGACAAGCGGAATGCGAGTGTTGGACATCCGCCCGATCCTTTCTTCGCGAGAGGGAAGCATCGGGCGGGTGTATTGTTTACTCCCTTACGGAGGACAAGGGCGCCCTGAACTTTAAAAAACGATACCTGGAAGAGAGTTTTTTTAGTTGTCCCAAGGAACAATCCGAAAGGTTGGTTGCGAGAAACTCGTTCGAGAGTGCTTCGCAATCGATCTTTCTTACAGAGGATTTGATCCTGGTCCAGGATGAACGCTGGCGGCGTGGATAAGGCATGCAAGTCGAACGGAACAAACAAGAAGCTCGCAGTGAAAGTCCGATGATAGCAATATCTGAAGTCCGGATCTTTGAGCGACGAATTTGTTTAGTGGCAAACGAGTCAGTAACGCCTTGGAACCTGCCCCGAAGACGGAAATAATTCGCCGAAAGGCGAACTAATGTCCGATAGTCTCGCAAGAGTAACGGGAACCCGCAAGGGAACCGCTTCGGGAGGGGCCTAGGTCCGATCAGCTAGTTGGTAGGGTAACGGCCTACCAAGGCTATGACCGGTAG
>CAZUVI010000035.1:0-4013 GCA_964623795.1 uncultured Candidatus Saccharibacteria bacterium
TGAGCATGTCGTGAAAGTGTTCAAAAGGGAGCGCTCACGAGTCGCGCGAGTCGCGTCATTAAACCATGGACTGCATCACTATAAATGAGCACGGCCACGACCAGCGCCATGAGAACGATCCAGAGCGCTGAAATTTTAAGCGCGGCTTTTTTCTCCATGCCCGACCGTATGAACAGCCAGCGCGCCACAAAGAACGAGAGAATGCTCGTGACGAGAAAAGCTCCGGCGGTTTTAAAAGAGATCGCCTTCATGCTTTTGGAGTCCATTTCATATTCGCTGAAGTAAAACCTGAAGATCAGCCGGAGTACGACGTAGGCGATGAGATAAAGTATCCCCCAAAACAGGAGGAGGGTAAAAATGATCGTGATTATCGGCGCAGCCCCCATGCTTAAACTATGCTCTTTTTTAAAGTAACTTGCACTTTGCGCTGTTGATAACTATTTATCTTAAAGAACATACCGCCGAAGATGCCGCGCGATTTGCGTACGACGCGCATATTTCTTAAAATAAAGGTGATGAAAAAAGCACTTGCCATAGTTGTTATTTTAGTCGGAGCGCTGACCTTGCTGGCAGCCGCGGTCTTTTACTTCCGGGGGCTTGAGGACGGAACGGGATCGGAAGATAAAAACATCATTACCATCCCCGAGGGCATCCAAAGTCAATTCGGCGATTTGCGGATCGGCGTTGCCACTATCAAAGAAAAGGCGGAATACGTTGACAGCGAAGGCAACCCGATCGATGCCGGATCAATCCCTCCTTCGGTCGGCCCGATCGCAAAATTGGCAATAGCCGACCCGGAATCGGATTATTCCATGAACGTTGCGACCGGCGACAGTTACCCGGTCGGTAACTACGAAATGTACGTACAAGAGATCGTTCTCGGCACCGAGGGATCAAGGGGCTTGGTCACGTTGCGGATCACGAGCGAAGTTGATAAAAACCCGACCATTATCAATCACGTAGTTTCTCTTCCGCCGGTAGATACGGAGAAACGCAAGGCCGCCTATGCGTTTGCCTATCTGGATACGGTTTACGGCGAGGGTGGAGAGAACTGGCAATATATTTCCGTTGATCGAGCAGCAATGGGGGGCCGCGTGTACGATACGCTGACCATAAAATTAGCCGACGGTTCGGAAGAGCTGGTTCACTTTGACGTTACGGCCGCTCTTAGGCAAATTGCCAAAAAAGCGCTGGAAGATCTAACGGATATAACGTTTTCCAAAAACAGCGGGGAAGCGGTCGAAGATGCGATATTGATCCGCGGGGCGGAAAGCGACAAGGCCGGCGTGGATTCGGAGTACGTTTATCTGAATGCCAAATACGGCCTGCGGGGACTGGACTGGGAACTGGTACAGCAAGCGCTTTTAACGGAAAACGGCCGCGAGTACGATCAAATGGACCTGAAACTATTCGACGGCACGGAAAAAACTTTATATTTCGACATAACGGAATTCTTCGGAAAGGGAATCGAGTGAGCCGCGTCCAGGCACGTTTACAAAACACCGCAGAATTTTCTGCGGTGTTTTGCGTCGGTATGCATTTAAAAAATCTTCATCGGTGCGCCCTGTAGGGATCGAACCTACGACCTTTGCAATGTGAATGCAACGCTCTACCACTGAGCTAAGGGCGCGCGTTCTTGATACGATAACGCGCTCCTATTTTACGCACAAGCCCGGCGGCGGCAAGGCCTGCGAGCGCTTTTTTGAGGCGCGTTCCGCGAGCGCCCGTCGCTCGGCGAAGTTCGGCCACGGAGAGCGCCGACTTCCGTATCAGCTGTTTGAGCACCGCGCCCCGCACCTGGCGGACCGAACCTTCGAACTTCGGCTGGCGAACGTAATGGACGCTTCGCCTGTTGGGATTTTCCCGACCCAGTTCGCGCCCGAGCATCGCGCCGTAGTCCATGAGCGCCCAGTACCATTCGCGCGGCCTCGTATGGTCGAGCGCCGCCTCGATGAGCGGCATGATCTCCTTATCGCTCACGTTCTTCCTGTTCGGAAAAAAATGATGGATGAATACGCGCCGGATATTGGTCTCAATGAATGCAACGGGTGCATTGAACGCGAATGCGGCGATGGAGTTCGCCGTCGCATGGCCGATGCCCGGGAGGGATTCCAAAACTGCCGGATCGCGCGGCAATCTTCCGCCGAACTCCCGCAGAACGCGTTCGGCGATGCGCGTGAGCGAAACGGCGCGCCGGTTGTAGCCCATCCCCTGCCAAGCGCGGAGCACGCGCGGAAGCGGCGCATACGCCAGGGCGCGGAAGTCCGGAAATGCCGCGATGAACTCGGGAAACTTCTTCGTGACCCGCTCAACCTGCGTTTGCTGGAGCATGATCTCCGAGACCGTGATGCGATAGGGCGTGATGCGCGCACGCCACGGCATCGCGCGGCCGTGGGCGCGGTAGTAGCTCCAGATCAACCGCCGAAATTTAACGAGTGACGCGGTAGATGACGCCCGCATGATCATCGGAAATATAGAGCACGCCGCCCGGCTGGGCCAGAATATCCACGGGCCTACCGAGCGCACTGCTATCCTTGAGCCAGCCGGTTATGAAATCCTCTTCCCCCAGATAGCGCCCTTGAGCGTCGAGCTTATAGCGTGTGATCTTGTAGCCCGTCGGCACGCTCCGGTTCCAGGAGCCGTGGTATGCCACGAACATGTTGTACCAATACTCCTCCGGCCAGCCCTCTTCGGGGATGAACGCGAGGCCAAGCGGCGCGGAGTGCGCCGGGATGTCGATAAAAGAAGGCGCCTCGAAGGGCTCCATGCAGGGATTCCTGAAGTACGTGTTTTTGTCGAACTCCGTGTCGTGGACGTTCTTGCCGTAGCACGTAGGCCAGCCATAGTTCTTCCCCTCTTCGATGACATTGATCTCGTCTGGCGGAACGTCGTCGCCCAGAAGATCGCGGCCCATCTCGGTCGCCCAGATCGTGCCGGTCACGGGATGGATGGCCATAAAGACCGCGTTCCGCAGCCCTTTGGCGAACTCCTTAAGATCGCTCCCGTCCGCGTTCGCAATAAGGATCTTCGCGCGCCGCCAATCCTCCTCGCGGCAGACGTTGCAGGATGAACCAACGGAGATGAGCAATTTGTCTTCGTTGGGATAGGGCATAAAGAGAAGCGAGCGCGTGAAGTGGCCACCTCCCGAGGGCAGATCAAAGAGCTTTCTGCCGTTCGTCGCCTTGAACGCCATGGCATCGTACTCAAAAACGCGGACTGCGTTCTCTTCGGCCACATACAGTTCGCACCGTTCACGACAGCGCATTTCGAGGCCATGCGGATTGCGGAGGCCGGAAATAACCGCGACTACTTCATCGGCTTTGCCGTTCCCGTCGCGGTCGGGAAGAGCCAACACTCTCCCCGCACTCGGGACGCTCACAAGAAGCGCGCCGCCGGAGTCGTACGCAAGGTCGCGCGGCGCGCCGAGTCCTGCGGCAAAAACGGAGATACGAAAACCCGCAGGTACTGTAAGCGGTCCCGGCGCTTCTTCTTCCAAAATTCTTCCTATGTCTTCCGCGGGCCCCGTGATAGCCGGTCCGATGCCACGCAGGTTTTGCCAATAAAACGCAAGCACCCAGACAAGAGCGCCAAGGACCAAAACCGCGCCAATGGCCGCGGCGATGCGTTTCATATCCCCGTAGTATACCAACTCTCTTGCGCTTTCCCTCATTCCCTCCTACGCTCTACGCAGAACATCGAACCAGAACGGAGGGTAACATGAGCGATCCGCAGATAGAGGAGCGCATCCGCGCGCTCGGGACCGAGCTTCGGGAGCGCCTCACCTACTGCCTTACCCACGGCGAGGGCTCGGAGCACGATGCAGCTATGCAGCGCGCCCGCGACATCCGCGATGAGATCGAGTCCTACGGCTATCCCGTGCTCTGGCAATTCAGCACCGACAGCGTGACTCTCGAGCCGCGCGCCGATATCACCATCCTGCAGGTGAAGGAGGACCTTTCGCCGGAGCTTCAGGCGATCTACGACAAGTGGTTTCTGGAACGGGCCGGGCGGAG
>CAZUVI010000035.1:4113-5919 GCA_964623795.1 uncultured Candidatus Saccharibacteria bacterium
CCCACGTGGGGAATTCGAGATAATGCATTATGTACTCTTGGACTATTTTGGGAACTGTGGCAACCAAGAGATACACCGCCAGTCGCTTTCTCGTCATGCGGACTTCCGGAAGGAACTGGAGCGTCCCCGCCCATAAGAGGTAAAAGTTCTCGAAAATGTTCGGGGCGAAAAAGAGGACCTGCCGCGTGCGCGTCAGTTCGAAAACGACCTCGCCGGCAAGGCGCCATGCGAAGAGCGCAAGCGCCGTCCGTCGCGGGAGCGCATCATGCCATTTGAACGCGGCATACGCGGCGAGCGCCAGATAGTAGATGTCGAACACCTTATCAAGTTCGTGGTACATGCCCCGGCCCTCGAGGACGCCCCAGCCGAGGGCGCTGAACAACACGACGTCCGCGGCGTCGGCCGCGATGGAGAGCAGCATGCCCCAAAACGGCCAGCGCAGAATGGAGAGCGGTACGAGGAGGCGAATGAGGAAGACGAGTGCGGGGGCGATCATGGTGTCTTCGCGCGGATCAACCGCGCAACATGAGCCCAGAGCGAATGCGCATCCGCCATGGCGCGCCTCGCCTCCGCCCAGTCGAACGCGCCGCGCACGTATTCGCGCACGTCGGGGACGGGTTTCCGCTTCTCATCGTTCTTCATGCCTATTTCATCGCCATAGTACAACACCGCCGCGCCGCGGAGCGAGAAGAGCAGCGTGAAGGCCGCACGGAGCTTTTCCCTGTCCCCGCCAAAAATAGAGGCCAACCGGAGCGCGATGCCGGAGCCGAATGTGTATTTTCCCTCGGGATCAAGCAAAGAAAAAAGGCGAGCCTGTTCTCCTTTCGGCAGTGTCGCAAGCGAAAGGTCGTCGTGGTTCCGCACAAAGAACGCCCAGGCGCAATTTTTGGGGATCCCGCCGGAGGCCGCGATCTGCGCCTCAAGCATTGCCTCATCGCCGGTTGTAAGAGCGACCACGAGCCACTCGGCCATTGGAAAGTGATACAAAAGCTGGCATTCATCGCCGGTGCCGAAGTACGTCTTGAGCGTGTCGATGGGAGCGCTCACCTCTCCCAAGAGCACAACCTCGGGATAGTGTTTCTCCACATACGCGCGAAGTTTTTTTATGACATCATGGGTTTCGGGAAGGCCCTTTGATCTCGTCCCCTCGCGTTTTATGAGGTGAGCGACAGCGTCGAGACGGAAGCCGCTCACGCCATGCGCCACCCAAAAATCCATAATACCGAGGAACTCCGTGAGCACGTTCGGATTGTCCCAGTTCAGATCCGCCTGTTCGGGATAGAACGCGGAGTAAAAATAATCGCCCGTCTCCTGGTTAAAAACCCAATTGCTCCGCGTTATGTGCTCAAAGGGATTTATGGCTTCCAAGAGATTTTTGCCGTCTTTGCTCCACATATAAAAATCCCTTCGCGGACTCGTGCGCGAACTGCGCGCTTCGATGAACCACGGATGCACGGTGGATGTGTGGTTTAAGACGAGGTCAACGATGACGCGGATGCCCCGTTGCCTTGCTTGTTCCGTAAAACGCGAGAAATCCTGGAGCGTCCCAAGCTCCGGCCGAACGGCGCGGTAATCGGACACGTCATAGCCACAATCGGCCATGGGGGAGGAGTAGTGCGGGAGAACGTGGATGCAATTGATGCCAAGCGCCTGCAGATAATCGAGCTGCTCCGAGAATTGCGCGAACGTTCCCGCGAACCTATCCACGTAGGCCTCGTAGATCACGGCGTTGGTCCACCAGGGATTATTGTTCATTGATGGCGGAAAAGTCCTTTATCTCATAGATCACATCCTTTCGCTCCACGA
>CAZUVI010000036.1:0-927 GCA_964623795.1 uncultured Candidatus Saccharibacteria bacterium
GCCGCAGTGGTATCTCGTCTCCGACGGCGGCAAGGAGGAGTAGGGTTTTATTTCGGGCCCCGCCATTGGCGGGGCCCAACTCTTTTTAGAGGAAAAGGGAAGCGCCCGCCGAGAAGGCGGGCGCAATGCGTAAATGTACGGACGAGATGCTTACTTCGGGGTGCGGTGCCCCATGGGCGCGGTCCGCAGCCGGTTGAACTCCTTTTGCAGTACGATCGGGGGATCTTTCTTGAGCATCGCCTCCGCCATGAAGCGCATCCGGCTCTTGCCTGCGCGCCGGAGTATCCGCGCCGCCCGCCGGTGCTCCTGCTTGAGGAGGCGGGCGATGTCCTTTTCCATGGTCTTGATGAGCGTGTGGCTCACGGGGAGCTTTTCCGAGTTCCTGACCACGATAGGTCCGTATGACCGCCGGAGGGCGTGGCCCTTGCCGGAATTCGCGATGAAGTTCTTGGCCAGCTCGGTGCAGTTCTCGAGGTCGCCGTCGACGCTGTGGCCGGCCGAAAAGCCAAAGAACTCCTCCGCCGCCAGACCACCCATGGCGATCGCAATGTCCGTCTGGATGTCCTTCTCGGTCGGCTGATGGTCCCAAGGGAGAAAGCTGTAGGTCTTCCCCAGACCGTCGTCGGCAGGGAGCAGGGAGATCATCTGCACCGGCCGGCCGAGCGCGTGCGCGACGAGCGCATGGCCAAGCTCATGGAGGGCGACGTTCCTTTTCTCTCCCGGGAGCCGGTCCAACGCGAGGGAACACCCCTGCATGTTGCGCACCAGGGCGCGAATCAGGTCCTGTTCGGTAACCTTGAGGGGCTCGCTCCGCGCCGAGAACTTCCGGCGGCAGGCCTCGCGATGCGCCTCGCCAACCACGTCCCGGATCGTTGCGGGGGTCGGCTCGGTCATGAGGCAGACGAGCGCCTCGCAGTCCACCGGCTC
>CAZUVI010000036.1:937-5844 GCA_964623795.1 uncultured Candidatus Saccharibacteria bacterium
TTCTGGTCCAGGTAGTGCTTGAGCAGGTCGATCTGCTGCTGCCGCGTTGGGTGCGTGAAGCGGATGCGCAGGCCGAGCCGCCCCTTGCGGAGCAGCTGGGCGTCGAAGATGCCCTCAACGTCGTTCTCCGGGTCTTGGGTCGTTACCGCGACGATAAAGATGCCGTTGTTCGAGCCGTGGACGCCGTCGAGCTCGATGTAGAGCTGGTTCAGCGCCTCCTTGGCCTCCTTGCTGCCGTCCCGCAGGAATGCGTCGAACTGGTCCCAGAACAGCACGATGGGCCGCGCCGTCTTCTTCACGAACTTGCGCGAGAGCGCGAAGAGCGCGTGGAGGTCCTTGCAGAGGAACGCGTCATCGTCCTTGTCCGTGCGGGGAAATTCGCGCACGTCCACGAACGAGGCGTCGGTCTCCGTGGCGAGAAAGCAGGCGGCGTGCGTCTTTCCCGTGCCAGTCGGGCCGTAGAGGAGTGCGCCCGAGTAGAGCTCGGCATCGAGCGCCTGGTAGGCGCGGAAGTGCTTCAGGTAATGGGTGATGGGCTCGAGCGCTTCGAGCACGTTGCCCACCGGGCAGAAGTCCTTCGCGGCCACCGGCTTGAACGCCGACAGCCCTCCGAAAATGAACCGCTTCTGGCGCTTTGCGAGCGAAAGCTTCTTGTCGCTGCGTCGCATCGGTGCCTCCGCTGCTTATTATTGGGCTATGACAAAAATAACACTTTTACTATAATATGGGCAATTTGGGTATAGAATAGAAATAACCATGTCGAAGTGGATGGAAGAGACAAAAAAGAAGATCGGCGCTCTCCGGGAAGAGCATTTTTTTGATAATTGGTCGAAACATAAATATGGGGGGATAACCTTTTACGTTTATCCCGCTTTAGATGTAACGGACGATTGGTTTAAACAGCGTACCGACATCTATCGAATTAACGCAGAAAAGCTGGGCGTGAAAGCTCCCGAAGTTAATTTTTTTGTATATCCATCCCTTGAGGCAGGCAGAGAGATGGGCATTACGCCCTCGATCACCTTCGTTAAAGAAAGAGAGATACATGGCCATCTCAAACAATCTCCGGGACACGAACTGACCCATGTGCTTTTGGGCGAACTTAATCCAACAGACAATCTGCCCGCTAATGGCCTATGGAGCGAGGGGACTTGCGTTCATCTTGATGGCACCAAAACAGACCGCAAAAAGCATACGCTTTCCCTGAAACTCAAGGATGAAATCTTACGAACACCATGGTCAGAGTGGCGGCAGAACATTCCGGGCAACCTCTACCCTCTTGCGGGAAGCATAGTGCAGTACTATGAACGGCAATTCGGCTGGGATAAGGTTCTGGGGTATCTCAAAGAGGTTCGAAAATCCGGTGCCAATGATGAAGAGCTCTCTATGCGGATATTCGGATTCCCTTACCGCGAGCTTCAAAAACTTTGGCGGGATTGGTTAGAAAAAGAAGAGGCAGATCGGGGGTAACCCAACCTGCCTCGTAATCTGTCGGCCAGAACTTAGCAGTCCTGACCGCAGCTGGCGTCGTGCGTGCAGCCGCCCGTGTCGTCGTTGCAGCCGTCACCCGGGCATCCGGCGTAACCCTTGATGCCCAGAACCAGCTCCTCGGGCAGCGTTGCCTGAGCAACTCGGATCTCGGGCGAAAGCGCGAGCCTGTTCTGCATTTCCGTTCACCTCCTAACTTTGGCAGTAGCCAAATACTATGAGACAGAATATGCCGTGCCGACTCCTTGTCAATGAAGCTCGGACAGCGCGGCGCATGGCCACACTTCAAACGGCAGACGCCGTCGCAATTCTCTTCACAAGAATCGGCACAAGCGCTCGAGTAAAGCGGCAGTAGGGCAGATCGCGCTCGAAGAAATCGCCTGTTGCGCGAACCGCTTTTACGGCACAGCCGCCAGCGCAGGTATACCGCGCATAGCAACTCTTGCACTCCGGCAGCGCATCAGCGTGTCTTGACTGCAGCTTCGCGAGTTGCGCCTCGTTAATTTCGAAGCATCTTTTTTCGTGGAGATAGCGGCCGAGGACGAAGGCGCCGAAATCCTTATCCTTCGCATCGACCGTTTCCAGACACGCCGAGAGGAATCCGTCGTGAGTTACCATCATCGACTTTCCGCTCGCGGCACCACAGAAATAGCCAACTCCCTTTGTGAAGTGAGCAAGATGGCCATTCGTGATCTTTATGCCGTAGCCGCGAGCAACATCGAGCGCTTTCAGGAAGGAGACAAGCAGCTCTCCTCCTTCTGGCGCATAAACGTCGTACGGACTTTTCCGCTTCCCAAAGGCCACAACTTCGTATTCGCGGCCGTGAGGAAAGAGCGGTTCGAGGTGCAAGCTGCGCACACCGAGTTCTCCGAAGTAGCTAATGATTCCCTCGATGTCGTCGTGAGGTGAAAACGTCAGACGGATAGTGAAGGGGTAATCCCTCGCGACGAGCCGTCGAACCGTTTTCTCAACAATGGCGCTTGAGCTCCCACCCGCAGCAAGCGGTCGGTTGCGATCTTGGATAGCCGGCGGGCCGTCCATGGAAATGGAGATGCCGAACTGCTCAGACATCATCCAGTCCATGAATTCGGCATCGGCTGTGCCATTCGTGACGATCTGGAAGCGCAAGGAGCGCACCCCAGCAAGTTCTTTGGCGCGGGCAACGACCGTCTTAATGAGTGCTGATTCGAGGGTCGGCTCGCCGCCGCCGTGGAAGCTTATACGAATGGTATCGTCCGGCAGCTGCCGAACAAACCACTCGAGAGCCCCGATCGCCAAATCTGCTGGCATGCTGGCGCCAACAGGTTTTGCGCTCGCGTAGCAGTACGAGCAGCCAAGATTACAGCGTCGGGTAAGGAGAAGCGTGAGCGAATGAAACCCCGCCCAGCGCTCGACCGAGTCCCGTTTGGTAGTCGACGGCGCCTCACGGAAGAACCCCCTCTCCTCGAGCGCTTTGCGCGATTCTGAACCTTCGCAGGGAATCGCTGAGACGCGCGCAATGATGTTCTGGAAAGGAGAGTACGCGATGAATGATTCGCCGTCTTTGACTATCAGGGTATCTCCCTCCAAGAGGGGTGGTTTCATGTCCTCCTCCCACTATCAACTATCAAAAATGCTTGCATCATTTGACTATTCTTTTAGTAAAAAGTCAAGGTTATGATTTCTTGTTGCGTATCCTCGGAAATTCCATTATAATCAGCGCAATTAAATGGCCAAGGCCGAGACAAAACCTTCGTTCCGGTGCGTGATACACGGGAGCTTCCGGAAGCATTTCGACGCTATCAAGGAGGCGCACCGCGTCTTTACGGCTGCCGGCATCGAGGTTCTGGCCCCGAAGATGGCCGACATTACCGCCTACGAGGGCGGTTTTGCGCTTTTAGAAGGGGAGGAGGGGAAGGACCCGCGGATGGTGGAGCTTCTCTATCTCCACAACCTCAAGCGGCTCGGGAAGGGCGAGGGCGGCTTCAGCTACTTCGTGAATCCGGAAGGGTATATCGGGAAGAGCGCCTCCTATGAGCTCGGCATCGCGCAGGTGACGAACGTGCCCTGCTTCTTCCTCGAGGCGCCGGAAGATCACCCGGCCTATCTCCACAAGAACTCCGTCTGGACGCCAGAGAACCTTGCGACCTACATCATGGAGCGCGGCGAACTGCCGGAGCCGAAGATAAAACGCAACGAGCGGCTCATCCACAAACTCTGGGAGGAGCTGATGGTGCCCGGCTCCGTCGTCGCCGCGGGCGGCATCATCACCTACGAGAATCCGAAGAGTAGGGGACTTGCCGAACTCCTCTTCGTTCGCACGCACAAGTGGGGAGACCGCTTCTCGATGGTCGGCGGCAAGGTGCAGCGGCATGAGCGCCTCTCGGACGCCCTGAAGCGCGAAGTGAAGGAGGAAACCGGCCTCGATGGGGGAGTGGACGCCCACATCTGCACCTTCGACCAGATCAAGAACTCCGGCTACTACCTGGGCGGCATCCAGCACATCTTCGTAGACTACGTGTTCAAGGTTGGCTCAAAGAAGGTGCGGCTGAACGACGAGGCGCAGGACTACGTCTGGATGCCCGCCAAGCAGGCCCTCCGCGACCTCGACATCGAACCGAATGCGCGGCACACGGTGGAACTGTATAATAAGGGGTAGCGAATCTATCGTGCGTGAACATCTGCCTTCGGGCGAAGCGCCTAACTGGGAAGAACTTCTCACTCGATGACGGTTCTAGATCGGAGCTTACAGTTTGATAGAATTGAGAATTTTTCTGATAATTTAAACATATGGTCAGCATAGGTTGGTCAATTTTTATAGGAGTAATTAGCGGAGTTATGACGTCAGCTCTTATATGGTTGGCGGCGAAATTTTTTCAAAATGTGATTAAACCAGAAATTCAAGCAATAACCTACCAAGGGGTTAAAATAGATGGAACCTGGGTCGGTCTTTACGAATCCGTGAGCCCTATGTTTAAGCAATCAGTAGATGACCCACCCTACACGATATACATCGAGCAAAAAGGACATTCCGTGAAGGGTGAGCTACTGAGAAACAAAGATCGGAACGGAACAAGGGATGTGAAAGCTTTTGTTTTTACTGGCCTGTTCAAGGATAAGAGCCTAGTTCTCTGGTATAAGCCGAAAGACGAGACTCGTCTCGGAAGCGGTAGTTATGTTATGAGACTTGTCGCTGATGGGAAAAGACTTGAAGGGAAATCTTTATACATTTCATCTGGCGATGGGAGCGTCGCAGAATTCTCCGTGAGTTGGGAAAAGAAGGCATGATAGGAAAACACCTCAATTCAAGAGGAACCGTGGGCAAATCTGATAAGAATAGGAACGGCTGAGTTTATATAGTGTCTTAAAACCTATATTGTGCGACAGTATAGGGATATGAATAACGGCCGGTAGAGGGTACTCCTCTGCCGGCCGTCTGC
>CAZUVI010000037.1:0-4566 GCA_964623795.1 uncultured Candidatus Saccharibacteria bacterium
TAATGACAATTTACTGCCTCGAGTATCGCAAAGGGCGCGAAGCGCGTCAACCCCGCTCCTTAAGCTTTTTTGATCCCCTCGAAATGACCGGCGGCGGTTTGAAGCTTCAGAACTCCTTTCTCGCGAAGGTCTTTAAGCGAGCGGACGCCGAGGTAGCTCATCGCAGAACGAAAACCGTTCAAGAGGTCTTCTACCTGCTCCGCGACGGTGCCCGTTACCACCACCTCCTCGGCCACGCCTTCCGGCCGGCGAAGATGGTCGAGCGTGCCGGTGCCGACCCGTTTCGCCTGCGCCGCGAACGAGGCAGAACCTTCGTAGATCTTGATGGGGAGGCCATCCTTGTTGAACTGAAGCGGCGCGGCGGACTCGCGCGTACGGACAAATTGGTATCCCGTCATGAGGGCGTCCGCCCCCGCGATCAAGGCCTTCACCATGTCGCCGGGACTCTTCATTCCTCCGTCCCCGATCACCTGCCCGCCGTAGAGATCCGCGATCGCCTTGCACTCCGCGATCGCGGTGATCTGCGGGGTGCCCACGCCTATCTCCGAGGTGCGGCACACGTGCCCCCTGCCCTGATTCACCTTTACCGCGTCCGCCCCCCACTCAAAAAGATGTTTCGCTCCCAACGCGGTCGAAACGTTGCCGACGATAAGCGGCAGCTTGAAGCGCTTCTTGATCTGCTTCACGGCCTCCTCGGTGTTCACGGAACAGGCGCGCGCGGTGTCGATCAAGAGCGCCGCGATCCCCTTTTCCGCCTGCGCTTCGACTTCGCGGAGATGCTTCGCGGCGAAGGTGCGGCCGACGCCGATCGAGCCGATGCGAAGGAACTGGCCCTTCCCGTCGCGCATCGCCCTCGGATGATACGTGGAATAGAACAGGCCGTGCGCGGTGATGAGTCCTGCGAGCGCTCCCTTTGTATCGATAAGCGGCAATTTTTCGATGCGGTTCTTGCGGAGAATTTCAGCCGCCCGCGCGAAGGATATCCCGTGCGGCGCGGTGATGAGCGTGCGGATGCGGCCGCCGCCCATGAGCTTGTTAACCAGGGCATTCTCGTCGGACTCATAGCGCCAGTCGCGGCCCGAGAGCACGCCCACGGGGCGGTTCTTCGCATCCACGACGATGAGCGTATTCACCTTAAATTCGCGCATCACCTGCTTCGCGTCCTTGAGGGAGCGGTTCAACCGTATGCAAAGCGGCTTCTCGATGAAAGCGGAATCGGCGCGGCGGATCTGCTCGAGCATGGCAAGCCGCCGCTCAAGCGGGAGCGTCTGCGGCGGGATGGCGAGCCCGCCTTCACGCTCAAGAGCGACCGCAAGTTCGGCCCCCACTACGGACTCCATATTGGCGGCGATGAAGGGAATGTTGAGCGTGATGCCGGCAAGGTCGGTCGAAAAGTCGCCGATCTCCGCCCGGGAGCGGATGTCGGAGTAGCGTTCCGGGAAATAGACGTCCCGAAAGGTGACGCCCATGTGGAGCGGCAGGCCTTTCTTCGCGAGATGCTCGGCAATCGCATCCTGCTCTCTCTTGGTAAGTTCCAACGATTGGCGCATATCGGGGCGGGGTCAGAGGGAGTCGAACCCCCATTAGCGGTTTTGGAGACCGCCGTCCTGCCATTGAACGATGACCCCTTGGGCCTTCCTTATTCTAAGAAAAAACACGCCTTTGTAAACAAAACCCCGCCGGCGGCGGGATGATGTCTACTTGCGGGTCTCTTTATGCGGCGTGTGCTTGCGGCACCACTCGCAGAACTTCTTGAGCTCGATCTTGCGCTCCACTTTCTTCTTGTTCTTCCGCGTGTAGTAATTGATGCGCTTGCAGGTCTCGCAGCGCAGCTTGATGATATTTTCCGAGAATTTCGATTTTGCCATACGGACTCTATCCTATACGAAAGAGGCGTCACTACGCAAACCGTTCAATCCTGGAGCCGACGGGGAGGATTGAACTCCCGACCTACTCCTTACCATGGAGTTGCTCTACCACTGAGCTACGTCGGCGATTGCCTTACCTTACGCCAAAAGGTCGAGTGCCGCAATCGTTGAGCCGGCGGAGGGATTCGAACCCACGGCCTACCGCTTACAAAGCGGTTGCTCTGCCACTGAGCTACGCCGGCGATACACCATTAAAACATTCAGGATCAAATTGGCAATATGCGCCTTTCCCTTAAATACTTAATTCTCCAGCTCCTTCCTCTTCCCTTGTTAAGATTTCTAAAACTCGAAGTAAGTGCGTGGCAATTAGGACATAGCAATCTTAAATTGCTTTCTTTGTTATTATCGGCATTCCCATCAATGTGGTCAACTTCTACGGGCACCTTATTAGTATACGAGCTCTTTTTATTCCAACCGCATTGCGAACATTTTTCGCCATATTGCTCGACTAAGAACCTGATCAAATGCCTTGATATATTTTTTGTATTAACGCCTCTATTGCCACTCCCTTCCCCCTTCTTCCAATCAAAAATAAAACTTCTGTATTGATGATCGATCTGACAACGATTAGAACAATATTTGCTTGTATATCTTTTTCTTTGCCCCTTACATTCAATACATTGGTTCATCAGGTAATCATACCACATATTAGCCCATCACTGGTATAGAGCACAGTAAATAAGTTTCTCAGAACTTAAAGGCCCCCGGAGCGTCGGGGGTCGGGGGCCCCGACTTTTGACGTCAGGGCTACGCCGGCACGACTCTACTTGAGGCCGAGCGCGTCCTTTATCTTCTGCGTCACGTCGCCGATCTTCCACTCGGTCTTCACGAGATAATAGGCGACCTTGTCTTCGATCACGCCGCGCATGGTGCGCTCGTCCGGCACGACGTTGGTGAGAAGGATCACCGGCACGGTTTTGCCCCAGACATCTTCGCGGAGGCGCTTCAGCATCGTCATGCCGTCCATCTTCGGCAAAATGATGTCGAGAAGCACGAGGTCGGGATGTTCCTTGAGCGCGAGCGCGAGGCCCTCCTCGCCATCCAGCGCGGCGATAACATCAAAGCCATGTGCAACAAGCTCATCCGTGAGCACGCGAAGAAGCGGCTTCTCGTCCTCAACAATAAGAATGCGCTTCTTAAGATCCATGCCGAAAGTATAGCACAACCGCTGGCTGGTTTTTTATGTGCGCAGGGCAGGATTCGAACCTGCGTAGCCCATAGGGCGCTAGATTTACAGTCTAGTGCATTTGACCGCTCTGCCACCTGCGCAAGGGCCTACTCCTTATATCTGATTTAACAACTTTTTGAAAGCAGCTGCCCTAGATATTCCTGTTGCCGTTCTTCCGCTCTCCACCCTCGCCCTCCTTGGTTTCGTCGGATGGCGGGGTCTCGGCCATTCCGCCGGCCAGCAGAGAACCGTTCCCATTCGCCGGCTTTCCATTCGCCGACTTAACCCTATTTAAGTACGCGGTCACGAGATTATCAACCTTCAGGACCCCTATCTTCGCTTTTCGAAGAGCTTTTTCGAGCGAGGAGTTCAGGAACGCGTCCACCTGCTCGAGCGGCAATGAGCCAAGCCAGGCGTCGAGCTTGCCGTGCTGATACAGATGGGCCTCGCCGTCCGAAACGCGCGGCACCGCCCGGGCGACCAGGTAGAACATCGCGCCGAGGCCCGCCATGAACACGAGTTGGAGAATGAGATCGTACATCGAGGTTCTAGATCTCGAAACGCGCGAAACGGAATACCTTGATATTCTCGCCGGTCTGCGCGATCACTTCCTTCAGAAGATCACCAGTTTTTTTCGATTCGTCCTGGATAAAGGGCTGTTCGAGAAGCTCATCAACGCCCGCGGGATCCATCGCCGCGATCTGCATCACAAGCTTGTGCGAGAGTTCGTGCATCGGCTCCGAACGAGCTACGAAGTCGGTCTCCGAACGAAGCTCGAGGAGAACCCCGATGCGCCCGTTGTGCGTATAGGCCTCAAGAAGCCCCGCCCCCGTCTCCCGGCCTTCGCGCTTCCCCGCCTTGGCCAAGCCGCGCTCCTTGATGATGCGGAGAGCCCCGTCAAAATCCCCTTGTGAATCGTCGAGTGCTTTTTTGCAATCCATGACACCGGCACCCGTGACCTCGCGAAGTTTTTGGATCGTTTCTGCGTTCACCATTGCGATTGCGGTTCTTACGCGGCGGGCTTCGCTTCGACAGGCGCGGTCACCGCATTTTGCGGGACCCCGCCAGGAGCGGTGGTTTTCGCTGCTTGCGCGCTCGCGCGTTCCGCGGCCTCCTTCCTGCCCTCGTCGGCCGCCTCCTCGAACTTGGCGAAAAGCCACGCGATGCTCGACGTGCTGTTATCGTTCGCCGGCACCGGATGCTCTACCGCATGGGGATCCGAGTCGGAACTCATGACGGCGAGGACCGGGACGCCGACAAGATGCGCCTCGTGGATCGCGACCGCATGCAGATTGGCGTTCACCGCGAGCATGAGGCCGGGAAGCTTTCCCATCTGCTCGACGCCGCGGAAAACCACGTCCATTTTTTGGATCTGCCGGTCAATGCCAAGACGCTCTTTCTTTGTGTATTTCTCGAGGAGACCCGCCGCGCGGTCGGCTTTCAGTTTCTTAAAGTACTCGATGCGGCGGG
>CAZUVI010000037.1:4642-5057 GCA_964623795.1 uncultured Candidatus Saccharibacteria bacterium
CCAGAAGGATTTGCTGGCCGTCGGCAACCGTTTTTTTCACCGCTTCGAGCGCTGCCTGGAGCGCCTGCCAGGTCTGCGCCACGTCGATGAGTTCGATGCCGTTCCGCGTAGCGAAGACGCGGGTCTTCATCCGGGGATGCGTCTTGGCCTTGCTCCGGCCGTAGCAAAGCCCCGCGATGATCATCTCGCGGAGAATGCCTTGGTCGATGGAGGCGTCGAGAGCGGCTTCGGCGGCCGCGCTTGCGCTCACGCTGTCGTTCTCGCTCTCGCTCTCGTTCTCGTCTCCTTCCACGCCTGCTCCGTCAGCTGACGGATTGACGCTCGAACTCACGCTATCGCTTGCGAGTTCTGCTTTTGATGTCTCACCTTCCTGCATACAGGGGGAAGTATTCCGTATTTAACGCCTCCGCGTCAA
>CAZUVI010000037.1:5067-5698 GCA_964623795.1 uncultured Candidatus Saccharibacteria bacterium
CGCCGGGGGCGCGGTACGTTCTGCGCTTCCAGATTATCGTTTCGGGACGGGTGTAAACGGGCACGCCGATGCCGTGGCGCAGCTCCTCGCGGGATTTTTCTTTGCCCAAGACGCCGGGAATATGCCGCGCGATCGCATCCACCATAAGCAAGGCGGGCAGTTCGCCCCCCGTGACTACATAGGGCCCAATGGAGACCTCGCGGAGGCGCAGCCGCTTGCTTTTCAGCATTCTCTTCAGCCGCTCGTCGATCCCCTCATAATGACCGGCGACGAATATAAGATCGCGCTCTTTCTGCGCCAGTCGCCGGGCATAAGCGGCGCTAAACGGCGTGCCCGCGGGCGAGAGCAGGATGACGAGCGGATTCTTCGCGCGACCCGCTGCGTGGTTCACGGCGCGCGCCAAGGGTTCCGCCTTGAGCACCATCCCGGGACCGCCGCCGTACGGGCGGTCATCCACTTTGCGATGCCGGTCCTGCGTGAAATCGCGCGGGTTTATAGCCCGCACTTCGAGGAGACCCCTTGCCCGTGCGCGCTTTAATATCGACTCGCCGGAATATGCCCCGACGATCTCCGGGAACAGAGTGAGGATGGAAAACGTCGTCATTCCTTGTCGCTTGCGCTCGCGGGCGGC
>CAZUVI010000038.1:0-2561 GCA_964623795.1 uncultured Candidatus Saccharibacteria bacterium
CCCGCTACTGCCGGAAGACGACGAACTTGTAGCCGGCGAAGTTCCACGCAAAGGTAAGCGGAATGGCGATGGCCTTCGCGACGTTCTCCCAGACCTGCGGCGTGAAGCCGCCCGGAGGCGCGACGAACGTGGTGAGAATGTAGACCAGACCCGTGTTCAAACCGAGGCCGATGGCGCTCACGATGATGAACTGCACGAACTCCCTGCCGTACTGGGTGTCCCTGCTTCCAAAGGTCCAATATTTGTTCCAAAAATAGCTGTTCACGACCGCGACCGAGAAACTGACCGAGTTGAAAAGAATAATGAGCGTGCCGCCATATATCCCGCTCCATGCGCTTAAGAGGTTCAGCGTGCCAGCGTCGATAAGCGTGTTTAGAACCCCAACAACGCCAAATTTGGCGACCTGCAGGATTACGGCCCAGCGCCGCGCAAGCCAGGCGGCAACCGCGATGCCTGCGGGCGTAAGAAGCGCAAGCGCGGCCATAAGCGCCGCCTGGAACGAGAGCGAGAACGGGAAACCGAGATTATGCGCGATGGGACCCGCAAGGAGCGCGATGGCCGCGCCGCTTACCACCCCGAGGATAATGTCTTTTTTTGTCATGGTTTATGCCGCAGCGATGAAGCCGAGGATCTTTTCCGCAAGATCGGGATGGCTCTCGAGGAGGACCGTGCCGTGCCCGCCGGTATCGTAGACGAGGAGCTCCGCTTTTGCCTCGGCAGGAACGGCGGCGGCGAGCCTCTCGTTCTGTTCCACATTATTCCCTCCCGCGCGGGCGTCGTCCCGGGCGGCGGCAAGGAGAAGGCGCTGGTCCCGCCGTAAATTCCGCGCAAGCGGCTCCGTCTCGATGCCGCGGTAGTTCGCCCCCGCCGAAAGGAGCACAGCGCAAGGATACTCCTCATGCTCCGCGAGCCACTGCAAAGCGAGGTTCGCCCCGATCGAAGCTCCGACGATCGCGACCCGTTGCGGGGCGGCTCCCGCTCCCTCCAGGTGCTTCAGCGCCGCCTCGATGTCCTTGGTGCTCGCCTGATGCTCCGCGTCGGAAAATTTCTCGTAGCCGTCAGGGCCTCCGTCCGAGGCGCCGTGGCCGCGGAGATCGATCGCTATCCCCTCGTACCCGTTCTTCGCGAGAAACCCAGCGAGGGAGCGCCACGACTCCTTGGTCGCGGGCATCATGTGGAGGTAGACAACCCAACCCCGCGGATTCTCCGCGGGGTAGTAGTCGGCTGCGATGCGCTTGTTGTCCTTGGTCGTAAGCTCCATCGATTCTCCTACTTCAGCTCGAAGGCGATGGATACCTGAACTTTGACCTCTTGCGTGCCTGGCTGGATGGGCGGAGGCGTGGGCGCCGAAAGCATGTCGCCGCCCTTCCCTCCCATCGCCGCGCCGTAATAGACGGGCCCTGGCCAGCCGGATTCCGAAACGTTCACGATGCGGCCAAGCATGAGGCCGTTCGCCCGGGCCATCTCTTCGGCCTTCGCGCGAGCTTTCCCGAAGGCCTCGTTGCGGGCAGTGGAGAGGTATGTATCCGGATCATCCACGTCGAACGAGATTGAGCCGATCTGGTTGATCCCCCGCTCCGGAAGACCCGCGAGGATCGCCGCGACCTTCGAGATATCGCGGACCTTTATGAACACCGCCTGCGTAAGCACATAGCCGGAAATGAACGACCGGCGCGTCTTCTCGTCGTACTCGTAGCGCGGCTGGAGGTCGTACTGCGCGGTCTTGATGTCCTTCTCGTCCACGCCCTGCGCCTTCACATGGTCGAGCGCGACGCGCATCTTTGTGTTGTTGTCCTCCTGAAGAACCGCGGGGTCTTTTCCTTCGGAAACCACCGAGAACGAGAGGTTGGCGATATCCGGCGAAACAACCGCCTTGCCTTCCGCCGAGACGTAAAAAACGCGGCTTGAAATAAGCGAGTCGCCGTAGCGCGAGATCGGCCGGACCGCCACAAGGAGCGCGACGCTCGCGGACGCGAGCATGATGTTCAAGACGACCCAGAACCACCTTCTGCCGACTGCGTAATTATCCATAGTGCTTTGCGCTGTTAATTATTTTGATGAAGTCCCGGGGATTCAAACTTGCGCCCCCGACAAGAGCGCCCCCGATCTCCAGCTCTTTAAGAAACGCATCTGCGTTCTTCGCCGACAAGGAACCGCCATACAGGATCCGGAGCTTATCCCGCAGACCGCGCGATACGCGCTCCCGTATGTAGTGTATCATCTCGGCCGCGGACTTCGGAGAATCCGGCGTCCCCGTGCCGATAGCCCAGATCGGTTCATACGCGATGGCTATCCTCCCCCCGTGCACGCCCGCGAGGTCCTTCTCGAGCTCTGCGGCCACGTAGCGTTTCGCGGCGGCAATGCCGCTCTTCCGGACCTCCTTTGGTTCGCCCACGCACAGCACCGGCGCGATGCCCGCCTCGAGCGCCGCGCGAACCTTTTTGTTCACCATCTCATCCGTTTCCCCCAAGAGCGCGCGCCGCTCCGAATGACCGATGATCGCGTACTTCACGCCGAAGTGCTTCAGCTGGCGCCACGAGACCTCGCCGGTGTAGGGACCG
>CAZUVI010000038.1:2571-5536 GCA_964623795.1 uncultured Candidatus Saccharibacteria bacterium
CGCTCCGAGCTCCGCGCGCGTGAGCGCTCCGCCCACAAGCTGCAGAAACGGGAACGGCGGCGCGATGACGACGTCCACGCCCTTCGAAAGCGGGATTCCCGCGTGGATCTTGCGCGCAAGCGCGAGCGCGTGCGCTGGCGAGTCCGGGTTGGCTTTCCAATTCGCGATGAGAAGTTTTTTCATGCGGATATCCCTCTTGCTTATTGTATCTTCGATGCGTTCCGCGAGAAATGCCGATATATCCACCACCCTGCGGCGATCACGCCGAGCGCGACGATCGCCACGTCGAACTTCCGGAAATACCCCTCAAGCGCGTGCCAGTTCTCGCCCAAGACGACGCCGAGATATGCGAGGAAAGCGGACCACAAGAGCGAACCGGCGAACGTGTATGCGGCAAAAGAGCCGATCGGGACCCGAAAGACGCCGGCGGGAAACGAGATGAACGTGCGGACGACAGGCAGAAGGCGCGAGACGAAGGCCGCCGCGTTCCCAAAGCGCGTGAACCAGCGCTCTGCCGCCGCAATGTCATGCTCGCGGATCAAAATAAATCGTGCATACGGAAGCACCTTCCTCCCCCAACGGAAGCCCAGCCAGTACGAAAAGAGCGACCCGGCAAGGTTCCCAAGCGTGCCCATAAGCACCACCACCCAGAAGCTGAACGCTCCCTGGCTTACGAGAAACCCGGAGAACGGCATGATGACCTCCGATGGCACGGGAATGTTGGCGCTCTCTGCGGCCATAAGGAAAAAGACGCCGGCGTAGCCGGAGTATTCGATCGTTTTGAGCACGAAAAGCGAAACTGCCGCGATAAGATCGGAAACCATTCTCTTCATTCTCCCATTTCACCCCAAGAAATGGAACGGCCCTCCGCGCAGAACGCGCGAAGGGCCACAGAATGGCCTGCCTGCAGGCAGGCAGGGAATGTGCTAGAAGTCGCCGGAGGCGCCGCCGCCTCCGAAACCGCCGCCTCCGAAACCGAAACCGCCGCCTCCGCTGCTGCCGGAGCTCCAGCCGCCGCCCGAAGAACTCGAGCCGCTTCCCCCGCCCGAAAGCAGGGAGCCGATGACGATGCCGGTGAGAGTGCCGCCGTCATCGTCGTCGTCATCGCGCGACCTGCGAGAGGAGCGCGACGGCGAAGAACGGCCGGAACGGGACGAAGAGCGAGATGAGGAAGATGAGGAACCCGCCGCGACGGCAACGATGATCGCGATGACCACCACGCCGAGCACGACGAGAAGAACGACCAGAGCGCTGCCGACATCGGATGCCGGCTGAGCGTCGCTTGCCTGCTTCGGCTTGCTCCGCTCCTCGAGACGCGCCCCGTAGGGCTTCTCGCCGAGGCCAGCAATGATGCCCTGGACGCCGACCGCGAGGCCCGCGCCCCAGTCCTCACTGCCTTTCTTCAAGAGCGGAGCCATCTTCTCCTTGATGATGCGGCCCGCGGCCGCGTCCGTGAGGTCCGGCTCGATGCCATAGCCCGTATGGATGCGGATCTTCCGCTCGGCGACCGCGAGGAGGAGAAGCACGCCGTTGTCCCGGCCGCGCTTTCCCACGCCCCACTTCGTGCCGAGCTCCTGCGCATAGTCCTCGGGGGCAAGGCCCTCGAGCGAACGCACGGTCACGACCGCGATCTCGATCGAGGTCTTCCGCTCGTAGTCGCGGACCGCCTGTTCGATCGCCGCTTCCTGGTCGGGCGCGATGATCCCTGCCGCGTCGGTCACCATCCCGGGCGCCTTCGCGGGGAAGGTCGCGCCGAGGGAGATCTCGACTGCGGCAAGGACCGCAAGCGCGGCTCCTGCGAGAATGACCGCCGCCTTGCGCCTCATCGGTTGTCCTCCACGATCGGAGCGTCCGGAAGCTCATCCCGGTCGTCCGCCTTGCGCGGGAAGTGCTTGGCAAGCTCGCGGCCGACGTTCTCGACGACCGCGGTGAGGCCGCGGACGTAGTCGCCTGCCGCGAAGTAGCTCTTGAGCTCCTCCGCACGCGAAGCCCAGTAGTCGTCGCCGAGCTTGGCGTGAATGCCGGTGTCGCCCACGATGGCAAACTTGCGCTCCTCCCACACGAGGAGGATGAGTACGCCCGTCTTGTCACGGGTCTTTGTCATCCCCTGCCGCTCGAACTCGCGGACGGCCTGGTCGTAGACCTTGCCAGTGAGGTCGGCGTCACAGCGGGCGCGGACCATCACGCGGATCTCACCCGAAGTGTTACGCTCCGCCGCACCGATCGCCTGCGCGATCTCGCGACGCGCGCCCTCGGTGAAAATGCCCCTGGGCGACATCTACTTCTTCTCCGTGTCGTCGCCGAAGTTCAGGACCGGTGCCTTGTCGGCGCCCTTCTCGGCCTGGAAGTACGGCTTCTCCTTGAAGGCGAAGTAGCCGGCGACCAGATTGCCCGGGAAGCGCTTCAGCTTGGTGTTGTACCCCTGGGCAACGTCGTTGTACTTCTTGCGCTCGACGGCGATGCGGTTCTCCGCCCCTTCGACCTGCGTCTGCAGGTCGCGGAACAGGCCGCTCGCCTGGAGCTCGGGATACCGCTCCGAAACCACCATGAGCCGCGAGAGGAAGCTGCCGATCTCGCCCTGCATCTGCTGGAACTTAGCGAGATTCTCGGCCGTGAGGTTCTGCCCCGCGAGGTTGATGTTGGTCTGGCCGACCTTGGCGCGCATCTCGGCCACGCCGACGAAGACGCCCTTCTCGTGCTTCGCGTAGGCGCTCACGGTCTTGGCCACGTTGGGGAGGAGGTCGTTCCTCCGCTGGTAGACGTTCTGCACCTGACCGATCTGGGAGTCCACCGCCTCGCTCTGCGAGACGAGGTCGTTGTAGGCGTTCTTCGCCCACACGGCCGCGCTGCAGGCGCCGACGCCGAACACGACGAGCACCGCGAGTATCACTCCGCCGACGATCTTCATCCTCTGCCTCCTTGATCTTGTGAAATAAAATGGCTTACGCCATCAGTCAATGAACCG
>CAZUVI010000039.1:0-2129 GCA_964623795.1 uncultured Candidatus Saccharibacteria bacterium
ATGGCGAGCTTCGGTTCGCGCTCGGAAAACTTTCTTCGCTTATGTATCGCTATCAGCTGGTAAAGATAAGTGATGAAAAAGCTGAACTGCGCATTGTTCCCACGGCCGAGTATACGCAGAACAGCGCGCGGCATCTCCAAAGAATTTTTGAAGAAGGATTCGGATTCGAACCCGAAATAAAGGTTTTAGATACTATTCCCGTTGCAAAAAACGAAAAAATGCAGATCATAGTCGATCAAAGCCGTGATACGTTGGGCATCCATGGTTCTTCTTATTTTGAGGGCGGGTAAATAAAACGGAGCAGATGAAAAATATTGGTATTCAAGAAGCAAGGAAGAGATCTGAACGTGCGATATGGTCGCGGATCCATCAACTCCCCCGTTTTTTCGTCGAGTGGTGGCAGATGTGGGAGCTTCGCCGCCTTTTGGAGCTTGCCTATAACCACGTCCCTTTCTACAAAACCCTGTGGGATGAGCGAGGAGTCCGCCCTTCCGACATCGTCAAGCTCTCCGATATCAAAAAATTGCCCATTACTTCCAAGCGGCTGTTCCGGCAGCAGCCGATTATGTCTTTGATGCATGATTCGTTTTTCCTGCCCCATTACGTATGGACGGAAACATCCGGTTCAACCGGCGAACCGTTCGGGTTTCCCATTCGCGCATACAGCGAACTCGATCTCACCAATGTCTTTTACGAATATCGATTTCTCCTGTGGCGCGGCGAGAATCTTAATGATCTTCTCGCATCGTTGAGGGTGGCGAGAATTTCCGATTCCCTGCCGAACGGGTATGTTCCGTCGGACGAGCGTCTTTTTATTCCTCGGGGGCTTTTGCGGGATGATCCGTCGGCGCTGTTCCGCCAATTGAAGGAGTTTGGCCCCGATGTTATCGCCAGCCGGCCAAGCATGCTTTTTGAACTCGCTCGTCTTGCCGGGCGCATGGATACAAACGATCTTCCGCGCTTCAAGTACATTATGTCCTACGGCGAAACGCTGTATCCTGCGGCGCGCCGGTTCATTGAGCGCGCAACCAGCGGCGAGGTGTATGATGCATACGGCCTTGAAGAGGTCGGAACCATCGGCGTGGAATGCCGGGAACATCTCGGCATGCATCTCAATGAGGAGTCCTGCATCGTTGAGGTTGTCGACGGCAACGGAGTTATTCTTCGGGACGGGAACACGGGAAGGATCATTATCACGCGCTTCCGGCGCAACGATGTGATGCCGTTTATACGCTACGACACGGGGGATCGCGGGATGATCATGCCGGAGCGGTGCCCCTGCGGCCTTCGGGCCCGACGCATACAAGTTTTCGGGCGGGAGGGTATCTTTGTCACCCTGGGCGGCCGCAAATTTCATCTTAGCGAATTCGAAAAGGTACTTACGAAATTACATCACGCAGTTCTTGGTTACCAGATAGCAAGGGTGGGCGAGGGGGACCTCGAAATTCGCCTTGTACTCTCGGACGGGTTTTCCCAGGCAGCCGACGCCGTCGCTGCCGATTTCAAAAAACGGTTCGGGCTTTCCCCGGGAGTGAAGATCGTCCGCAGCATTGGCTATAACGAGCGCGGAAAAACGCCGATTTTTGTCGACGAAATGGACTTAGCAGAGATCGATCGTTAAGAGTTATTCGCACTCGAAGACGGTGAGGCGCATGGGAAGGTCATCGTGGACGGCGCGCACATCCCACCCCGCTTCCTTGAGCGTTTTGACCCAATCTGCTTTCGCCTGCGGAAGTCCCTGCTCCGTAAAATAGTGCGTGAGAAGATACTGGGCCGCCTCATGGCGCAGTTGCGTGTCGGGCTCCCGGAGAAGCTCATCCCACGGGGGGGTGTCGAACTCGATGAGAAAGAACTTGGCGCGAGGAAGCTTTTTTTTGTATTCGCGGAACGCCGGAACGAGCTTCCCGCTTTTTTTGAGTTCATGGAAGATGGCTACCCCGTAGAATGCCTCGGCCGCTTCTGCTTCTTTCGGGAACAGCTCCGGATGCGCGGCGTCGCCCTCGAACACCTTGATCGACTCCCGACGGGGCGACGTCTCGATCCGTTCTTCGGCGAACGCAACCGTTGCTCTGTCTATCTCTATGCCGATGCCGCGGAAGCCGGGGATCGCTTCGGCAAGCGCGAAGAGG
>CAZUVI010000039.1:2139-5427 GCA_964623795.1 uncultured Candidatus Saccharibacteria bacterium
CAGCCGATATCGAGCGCAGTTCGAATGCCGAGTTCTTTGAAACGTTGGACAAGGAACGGAATGCTCCGCCGCGTGCCGAAGCCGAGGCGCGTCGCGTCGCGCACGACGTCCTTCCCGTATCTCTTTGAGCCATCCAGGAGTTCGGCAAATGACTCGTAAACGGCTTTATACGCCAAAAAATAGTTGTTTTGGGCTTCGAGAACCAGATGGTAATCAACTGCGAGGCGGAATGTGTCGGGTCCCGTTTTTTCGAAAATATTTTCTTCCGCAAGGAAATCGCATGCCGCGAGCAGAAGGTCCGGTCTCAATTTCAGTTCGCGCGCAGCCGCCGGTGCGCTCAATGCCGGGTGATCATTGGCATACGCGAAGAGGCCGAGTTTTTCCAAGGCCATGAGAAGTTCGGCGTTGATAAGGGGAACTGTTCGCGGTCTCAAGGGGGCGACCGCTGCTCGCGAGGGGAGCTTTTTTATTCCGAATCCGAACATGGTACTACAGATGATACACGCTAACGGCAGTAAAAGACGAGCAAGCGGCTTTTCTTGCGATCGAGCGGTACAACCCGCGCAATGGTCCATCCGGCCGCCTGCAGGATCTCTCTCCACCGTTTTTCCGGCTGGGGCATGCCCTGATCGGAAAGGGAGTGTAATAACCGATATGCAGAGGAGCCGAGCTTTCGCGGCGCATCTGTCATGGTCCGGAGTTCTTCGAGGGAGGGCGCGTTCGACTCGACCATGATGAAATGCGATCCAGGAAACACGGTTCGCAGGTTCTTGAGAAATTGAATGACGCCCCCCTCTCCGCTTCTCAAGAATTCGTGCAGCACGCCGCTCGCCAAGAAAACAACCTCTCCTGTTTTCTGAATATTCGTCTGCCATTGCGGCATGTCCAGAATATCGGCATGGATGATCCGGATCTTTTCCCCGATGCCGGCGTCGGTCACGCGTTGCCGCGCCAGCTTCGCAATGAGAGGATCGACGTCGATGCCGATACCGAGGCGGCTGGTGTTGCCGGCGCAGAAGGCGATAAGAGAATCTGCCGAACCGCAGCCCAGGTCCACGAGCGTTGCCTCTTTGTCTTTCGGTATCAGCCGAAGCGCCGCGAGGACGGCCTCGCGTGTCATGGTGTCCGACCATTTCTGCAGCCAGTAGCCGTCGCGCTTCACATCCCTGCCGTACGTCTTTGTGCCCCGGAGAAGTTCGGCAGTGGCGTCGAGCACCGGCTTATAGGCGCGCATCAGCCAAAATGTCCAGGTGGCGTCGCGATACCCCTTCGGGTCATGGAGATCAACATAGTCCCCGTCCTTTTCGAAGAGATTCGTTACCGTAGAGAGGAATTCGATGCTTGCCCGCAGAAGGTGTTCGTCCACCCGCAGCGTCTCCGCGAGTTCTTTGATGCTTTTGATGACGCGCGGGTCGTCTCCCAGCTCGCGGAAGAGGCCGATCTCTTCGAGCGCGAGGCAGAGCTGCATGGTCACATAGCCGTTCATGAGGCGGATATGGCCGGCATCCCGGTCCGTGTTTTCCTTGCCCAAAAATTTATGCAGGAAAGAGATCTTCATTGTTCTTATGGAGAATAAGCCGGAAGTCAACCCTGCGCAATAACGCCGTTGTCTTCCCGGGGACGATTATATAAGCTAAAACTGCCATCATGAGAAAAGACGAGATATGCTGGATGCCTGCGCTGGAGCTCTCGTGGCTGATGCGGCAGAAACAATTATCCCCGGTCGAGGTCGTTGACGCGTTTCTTGCTCGCATCGAACAGCTCAACCCCAGCGTGAACGCGTTCTGTGCCGTCACTGCCGAGACGGCGCGCAAGGAGGCGCGGGAGGCGGAGGCCATGCTCATACGCAGGAACCGGAACGGCCTCGGCCTGCTTCGCGGCATCCCGTTTTCGGTGAAAGATCTGATACCGGCGAAAGGAGCGCCACTTGCATTGGGTTCGCGGGTTTTCGCCGGTAACGTTTCGGGAGAAGACGCCCCCGCCGTCGAGCGAATGCGGGCCGCGGGAGGGATCATGATCGGCATGACCAACACTCCCGAATTCGGCTGGCTCGGCGTCACGCAGAACAGATTGTTTGGGGTCACGCGGAATCCATGGGACCGCGAACGTACGAGTGGCGGATCGAGCGGCGGTGCCGCGGCGGCGGGGGGCGCCAGGATGGCGCCGCTTGCCCTGGGGTCGGACGGCGGCGGCTCCATTCGGATCCCCGCCTCATTTTGCGGAGCGTTCGGCTTCAAGCCCACCTACGGCAGGGTTCCGATCTATCCGCACGGCACGAACTGGAGCATCTCCCACGTCGGTCCGCTTACGAGAACCGTTGCCGATGCCGCATTGATGATGCAGGTGCTTACGGACTACGACGAGCGCGACCCCTATGCGCTTCCGTCGGATGGGGTTGATTATCCTAAGGAATTAAGCGGGAGTCCGAGAGGGATTCGGGTCGCGTGGAGTCCGAACCTGGGGTACGGGACGGTCGATCCTGAGGTCGCGGCGATATGCGAGAACGCCGCAATGCGGTTCCGCGAGTTCGGCTATGCGCTTGATGCGGCGGACCCGGAATGGCCCGATCCGTATCATATCTGGACCACCTTATTTTACGGAGGGTACGCCGCGCGCGTTGCTCCGCTTCTTGTTGATCACCGCGAAGATATTGAACCGGGGCTCGTTGCCATGACCGAGGAGGTGCTCCGATGGCAGCCGGAGCGATACATCCGCGCTTGGGTAGACCGTCTGGCGTTTTGTGACGCGGCGCGAACGTTTTTCGGGACGTACGATCTTCTTCTCGCTCCCGCGGTCGCGTGCCAGCCGTTTGAGGCGGGGCGTGAACATCCGGCATGGGTTGCGGGCAAAGAGCTTGCGCCATATCGTTGGCTTGAGCTCACGTATCCCTTCAACCTGACGGGCCAGCCGACGGCGACCGTGCCATGTGGTTTTACCAAAAGCGGTCTCCCAGTAGGTCTGCAGATCGTTGGCAGAAGATCCTCCGATGCATTAGTTCTCGCGGCTGCCTATCGGTTCGAACAAGCATATCCATGGTATCTCAAACGGCCGACGCTCGCCTGACGCCCCTCGGACGTTTCTCGCCCGGCCTGTTTCGCCATCTCTCGAAAAAGTTGGATTTTGCGCTCTGGATGGGAGTGCATGCCATGCCGGCCTTTGTAAGGCGCCGCTGGCAGTTTGCGCACATCAAGCGTCTTATGGTGCTCGCGTACGACCACGTGCCGGCATATCGGATGTTGTGGAGGGAAGCGGGAATCGAGCCGGAACGCATCAGAACGTTTTCCGACT
>CAZUVI010000040.1:0-5359 GCA_964623795.1 uncultured Candidatus Saccharibacteria bacterium
CCTTCTGCGGCTCCTTGCGGCGCCCCAAGGCGCCACGCTTCGCGCGCTCCGTGATCGCGCGATATTAGAAACGCTTTTCTCGACCGGTCTGCGCGTTTCCGAGCTCTGCGCGCTTGGCCGCTATCTTAATTTCGATCGCGGGGAACTCACGGTGCGCGGCAAGGGCGGGAAGCTGCGCGTGGTCTTTCTCGCGCCGCGCGCCGCGAAGGCGGTCAAAGAGTATCTTGCGAAACGGAAAGACGCCGACGAGGCGCTCTTCGTGAGCTTGTCCGTCGCGCGGCCCGGCAAAGAGCCGAAGGTCCTCGGGCGCATCATCCCCCGCGCGGTCCAGCGTCTTGTGGTGCATTACGCGAAGGCGGCCGGCATCACGGGCCGCATCACGCCGCATGGTCTTCGGCATCTCTTTGCCACCGACCTTTTGCGGAACGGCGCTGACCTCCGTTCGGTGCAGGAGATGCTCGGCCACTCGAGCGTCTCGACGACCCAGGTCTACACTCACATCACGAACCGCGAGCTCAAGGAGGTCCACAAGGCCTTCCACGCCCGCCGCCGCACGTGATCTTCTTTATTTTTGAAATGAGAGAGCCCCGCGCAGAACTGTGTTCCGCGCGGGGCTTGCGATGATGCCGACTGCTACATGAACAAACGAACGATCCAGCCGAAGATGACGGCGAGTATAGGTGTGAACACTTCGTAAGCCGCCATTCTCCCTTTCTCGCCTTCGTTTCTTGGAACGTGCTGGTGCGTAAGGAGGTCGGCGACGATCACGAGGCCGATAGCCTGCAGGAAAGAGATCGCCGGAAAGCCGATGGGGACTACGAACCAGCCCCACAACAGGCTCAACGCCGCGCCGTCCAGCAGGAATATCAGAATCGCTAAAGCAATCCACCCGAGAGCGATGATCACCGTGCGCCTCCTGTGGTTCTCAATGTCATTTAAATTGCTGCGTCCATCCTAACAAGCGCAGCCGTTTCGTCAATCCAGAAGATCAAGAAGATAAGAAAGGTCTTGTGGCCTAACGCTGGTGCTATGCTATAGCATAGCGCTCCTTCACTAATGTGCTTGAGTAAAGAAGAACCCCGAGGCCGGGCGGCCTCGGGGGCAATGCAATCTCTCGCTCGCGCCTACGGCTTTTCGTAGGGCCCCGCGAGCGGGTCTTTGAGCTTGATGCCGTTCAGCTCCGAGGGACGGATCGTGAGCACGAGATAGCAGAGCTCGCTCACGCTGCGTGGCCAGTCGAGGGTCATGCCGCAACGGTCGTAGCCGATCTCGAGCCGCCCCTTGAGCGCGACCGGCCCCATGGTCTTGTAGAGCCGCTCCTGAAGCTCTTCCGGACGGAGAGCACCCAGGTCGAGGCGCACGATGACAGAGCGCTTGAGCACCAGCGCGTAGCCGTCCTTCTCGCCCATCTCAAGCGGGAAGTCGGACAGGTACGCCAAGGTGAACTTGTAATAGTTGATCTCGCCCGTGCCGTTCGCGTTCTTGAAGGAACTCCTCTCGACGCTCTCGAGCGGACAGGGCTTCTCGAACTCGATCCAGAAGTTCCACGGATGGATCGTCAGTGCGGTGCCGAACGCGTAGAGAGGCCCCTTCTCGTCCCGGGACTCCCTCACGGTGATCCGCAGTTCGCGTACGAGCGATTCGAAGTCGCAGCCCTTGACCGCGCTCGACCAGGCGGAGGGGTTCTCCCCTACTCGGATCTGCGCCTGGGCCGGCACGATGGCGAGGCCGATTGCCGAGAACAGAACGAGAAGTACCGCGAAAAGACGGCCCATCTGATGCTCCTCCTTGTTGGTAGAAACAGAACGTAACCAAGATGCTGCCCCCTATCATGGTGAGTTGACGGAACATGTCAAGGGCATGGCGGCTTCAATTTGACGTCCGTAGGTAAGATATGTTTTTCTGGTGCCAGTAAATTAAACTTGCGAGACAGGAGTCGTCATGGCTGATACGATCCAAGCCGAGCTGCAGAATCTCCTCGAGCTCTTTCTTGCGAGCGAACCCCACAACTGGGAGGCGCTTGCCGACGAGTTTCGCGTCTCGCTTCTCACGCTGAAACGATGGTCCGAGGGAAAGAATCTTCCCCATCCAATTATGGCCCGGCCCGTCGTCGCTCGCCTGAAGGAGCTGCTCTGGGAGCCGCAAGCGTGAGATGGCTCCATTCACGTCAAGAAATTCTTCCGAAGGCCCGCTCTGCGGGCCTTCTACATTTGTATAAAAGAAGAACCCCGAGGCCTGGCGGCCTCGGGGTGCCCTCTCGTTCTCGTCTCCGCCTGTGGGCGCAGCGGGACGGGCGGCTGTTCTTCCTCTCCGGCGCCGCGCGCCGCGCCCGGAGAGACCTGGCTGTCCGTAACCCGGGAGACCCGCCAGGCGGTCGTCCCGAGCAGAACGAGGACCCGTCAGGCAAGCAGTGTTTCCGCTCGCTCCCTGATCGTTGATTCGATCTTCCCCTTGAAGAACATCGCCGCGAAGGGAAAGTTGCCGCAGAGTTCCACCTCCGACGGCTTCACGGTCAAGGTCCCGGAAACGGAGAATCCCATCGCCGAGAAACTGAACGTGCCCGTGTTGCCGCTCCACTCCTCGCGCAGGTCGCTGATCTTGTCGGCGAACTGGTTTTTCACCTCGCCGAGGAGCGTCTTGATGCGCCGAAGCGCTTCGTCCTGTGCGAGGCGATGCGAAACTGCCATGTTGAGCTTTGCCATTTAGGCCTCCTTTTCCTTCCTTGTGCTGCCGAATACAATAGCAAACTTATTATGAAAAGTCAAGAGAAAAAGCGAAGCCCCTCACCTTCCTGCCTGCCGGTAGGCAGGTCGGAAAAGATGAGGGGCGGAATGTGCTGATTCAATCGCAGTCCCTTCCGTCGCCTCTAGAAGAAGAGGGCGCTGAGCACGACGAGGAAAATCAAGAGGTCGAAGGCGGCGAGGAAACCTATCAGAACGAGAAGGACCCCCTCCCCAAATGACCTTATGATTGTCATCTCGCACCTCCTCTCATCACCACCCGCTTCCTCCTCCCTTCAAGAAGTTGCTTGGCGAAGGGCCATCGTAAGGCCGCGTGTCGGACATGACGAGCCAGATACTCGCAACAAACAATGTGAGAAAGCTCACAAAAGCGAGGCCCATGGCCCAGGTGGGGAGGTTTAGCGGAGGGGTCAAGAACACCACGAGAAGTGACAGAACACTGCAGATGATGCCGGAAAACGTTCGCGTTGCGAACCTCGAGAGCATCGCGGATGCCTCCTGACAGGAAGTTGAGAATGTGCTGCGATCAGTATAGAAACGAGGCGCGGTTTGTCAAAAAAGCGAAGGCCCCGTGAAGGGGCCTAATGAGAAAATGTGCGAAGGAGGGTACCTACTCCTCCCAAAACCGGGATCCGCGGATGATCGTGGCGAGCAGGAAGCGTGGCGCGAAGAACGGCGGGTGGGAGGCACGCTCGAAGAACGCGCTGAAGTCGTGCACCGTCGACCCGGGGTTCGCCTTGGCGGTTGTTGATCGTCGAAGCGCTATGCTATAGCATAGCACCCCTTCAGGAATATGCTTGAGTAAAGAAGAACCCCGAGGCCTGGCGGCCTCGGGGTGCCCTCTCGTTCACGTCTCCCTCCTGGGGCAGGCAGAGGGACGGGCGGCTGTTCTTCCTCTCCGGCGCCGCGCGCCGCGCCCGGAGAGACCTGGCTGTCCGTAACCCGGGAGACCCGCCAGGCGGTCTTCTCGGGCAGTCCTGGCGCTACACCCTGAATTTCTCGCGCATGTACATCGCGACGTCAATGTGCTCCAGAGGAGAGAACACGCCAGGATCTTGATGGGCCGCGAGGACCGACTGCGCCCACACCGAGATCACTCCTTCGGTGATGCCCTCCGCAATTCTTCGCGCATCGGCTGCGTCCAATCCGGAGCGTACCAGCCTCTCGTGAATGAATCTGCGAGATTCGTCGACCGCCTTGTCGACCTCGCGAATGATCGCCACTGTGAACTCCTTCCGCAGTGCTTCCCCCTCTTTCCTGTCTTTTTCGGTCAGCCACCTGTCGTCGGCTGGCCGATACCGGTGCTCGAGGGGACGGCGAGCGATGAGGACGGGCGGCTTGAGGACGTGCTTCCAGATCGACACGCTAACCACCTCCTTGCTTTTCGAGCTTGAAACATTTTAACAGCTTTCTTTTACAATGTCAAGTTATTGTTTTGTTTCGTGTGTGGAAAGGCCGCCCACATTTCGGGGCGGCCAATGAGGCCGAGCAACTGATGGCTCGGCAACTATCTACTTGATGGATATCCTGCTGCCGCGGTTCAGGCGGCGCGGACCGCGAAGGCCTTGATCTTCCAGCCCTCGATCCCAAGCTTCTTGCACAGCACGATCACGCTTGCGAGCAGATCGCGTGCCTCGGCGGCCTTGGCTTCGAACCATTTGGCTTCCTTGATGAAGTAGCCGAGGCTGTGGCCGAAAGGCACCACGGTCGTGGCGAGACACGCCTGCTGCCAGCGCCGCTTCTCGCTTTCGCAGTGGGTGACGATGCGGCGCACGCCCTTGATGCAGGCGAGGAGCTCCCGCTCCTCACGAGACGAAAGTATCCGCGCAAGTGCCTGGACCATTTCCGCCCCCTCCATTCCCATTCATTTTCTGTGCTGCAGAATACGATAGAAACTTTACTGTGAAAAGTCAAGAAAACGGAAAACAGAACGCCCCGAGATTATGTGTCTCGGGGCGGAATGCAACTGCTTTTTCTCCTACCGCGGCACTTCCGCGATGGTCGCGGGGTAAATGTACTTCACGCTCTTGATTGGGCCGTACCGGCGGATGCCCGAGGTCGCGGCCGCGAGGTTCAGGCTGAAGCGATCCGTATCCGAGACGGGAGTCTCGCGCCACCTTCCAATGGACACCACCCACGTGCCCAGGAGCGACTCGCCGTTGCGCAGGGCGCTAGGCAGATATATGACGACGGTTCCTTCATCGCGGGTCTCAAGCGCCAGGACGGCGACGTTTTGTTCGTCGCTGTCACCACCACCGGCCTCGCCGCCGTAGCGCACGAAGCCACACACGCTCACGACACCATCTTCACTCGTGACGACCGAGAACTTGCACGGCACCTTCTCGGCGCCGAAGACGGTCCAGCTCAAATAGAGCAGCGCGAGCACCGCGAGCGTTCCCGCTGCCCAGCCGTGGGCGTGAGCGTGGCGCGTCATCCCCTTCCTCGGCGACTCCATGATCACCCACAGCCAGAGGAAGTAAGGAACCGCAACTCCCAGGAGAATAGCAAGAGGCCAGAACACCAGCCATGGGGCGAGGTTCTTGCCGAGCGCAATGAATATCCCGGCCATGCCAGCCGCTACCGTGAGCGTTAAAGCATGCTTCGTCCAGCTGAAGATT
>CAZUVI010000041.1:0-5298 GCA_964623795.1 uncultured Candidatus Saccharibacteria bacterium
GACCGCGGCGTTCTTCGAAAAGATGGTGATGCCGCGCTCCCGCTCGAGCTCGTTCGAGTCCATGATGAGTTCGCTGTTCACAAGCTTGCCGAGGTTCGTCTCGGATTGCTTAAGAAGCGCGTCCACCAGGGTGGATTTGCCGTGGTCCACGTGCGCGATGATAGCTATGTTCCGTATGTCCATAAAAACAAAGTGCCGCACTCTGCGCGGCGCCTCGGGATAATAGACGACGGAAGCGGAAAAATCAACCTATATTTGATGTCTTTCGCAAGCCCTTTAAAGTCCTGCGGGACAAGCTCGGTGCTCAAGGCGCGCGCCGATTGATCATACGATTGTTATTTTCCGACCAGCGCCGCAGTGTCCCTGGCCATCTGGCTCATCTCGTCGGTCGTCACGACCGCAACCTTCACTTTCGATTTCGCTTCATCATGGATGAAGCCGTCGCGGCTCACTGTCGCGTCGTTCTTTGCCGCGTCGAGCACGATGCCGAGCGCATCGAGACCGCCGCATATGCGCGCACGCATGATAGGCGAGCGCTCCCCCACCGTCGCGGAAAAAGCAAGAATATCCGCCCCGCCCAGCACCGCAACGTAGGCACCGATATATTTCTTGATTTTATAGACAAAGAGTTCAAGCGCGAGCTTCGCGCGCGCGTCGCCGTTCTGCTCCCTTTCGAGGAGATCCCTGATGTCGCCGGTCGTGCCGCTCACGCCCAAAAGGCCGCACTTTTCGTTCAGGAATGCTTCGAGTTCGTCGAGGCCGAGGCCCGTTTTTTTGGCGAGATAAATCACGGCGCCGGCGTCGATGTCGCCTGTCCGCGTCGCCATCGCAAGCCCCTCGAGCGGCGTGAAACCCATCGTGGTATCCACGCTCCTTTTGTCCCTTACCGCCGCGATGCTCGAACCGCTGCCGAGATGGCAGAGGATCGCGCGTCCGGCCCCCGCCTGCATCGCCTCGAGCTTGCCGACGATCGAGCGGAAAGAGATGCCGTGATAGCCGAACCGCATGATATCGTACTGCTCCGCGAGATCGGACGGTAGCGCATAATGGCGCGCCGGGCCGTGTATCGTCGCATGAAACGCGCTGTCCGAAACGGCGACGATCGGGGTATTCTTCAGCGCCTCCGCCAAATTTCTGACTTCGGCCATCGAGGCCTTGGCATGGAGCGGCGCGAACTCCTCGGCCTCGCCCAATTTTTTTATAAACTCCCCGTCAACGATTTTGTTCTCGAGGAAATAGCTGCCGGGCGCGACCACGCGCAAGCCGATGCCTGCGATATCCGCCGCCGAACCGATAAGCCCGCGCTTCACCATCTCGGCGATAAGGTACGCCGTGGCATTCGCGTACTCATCCCCGGCAACCACGCGTTTTTCCGTCTGCTCCCCCTCTACGAGTGTCACGACACGGCCTCCGCTCTCACCCTCGAAGTGCGCCGAAAAAGCGAGCGCGCCATCCCTATAGAGCGCGTATTTTTTCGAGGCACTGCCCGGGTTGATGATAAGATGCGTCGCCATGGCGTTATTTGAAACGCTTCCACTCCCAATGCTCTATCTCCTCGGGATCGACACCATGAGCCGTGATGTAGGCGCGGTGCGCGGCGAGCTTCTCCTCGTATTTTTTGACGAGCGCGTCGGCTTTGGCGTTGTCGAGGAAGTCGCGCGCCTTCATGACGCCGAACGCCTCCTTCGCGAGGTGGTAGCGGCTCGTGCCGTTCCGCACTTGCATGTCGAACGGCGTCGTCGTCGAACCGTTCTCGCTATAGCCATGGACGGAAAAACGGCCGTCCTTGCCGTAGTCGAAAAGAAATTGCCGAAGCGCCGCGGGATAGCCGTGGAAGTTGAAGATCACCGGCTTATCCGGCGTGAAGTAGTCGTCGAAATCGATCGGCGCCCTGCATTCCGCGCTACCGAGTCCCAACGCCGAGAGTTCGAGCACGCTTACAAATCGCACGCGGATCTCCGGCGCTTCTTTTTTGATGATGCTGATGGCCGCGAGGCACTCCTTGGTGAGGTAGTCGCCCGCCGCCGCAAGCACGATATGCGGATCGTCTTCGCTCGCAAAGTTCCAGACGGCGATGCCCGTGTCGTATTCGCGTTTCGCGAGTTCGGGCGTGAGCCAGCGCGGCTCGAGGGTCTTGCCCGCTACGATAACGTTGATGGAGTTCTCCGAGGCGAGGCACTCCTTGAGCACCACAAGCGTGCTGTTCCCGTCCGGCGGGAAGAATACTCTCGTCGCGCATCCCGGCTTCTGGAGCATGTCGGTGATGAAGCCGGGATTCTGGTGCGAAAAGCCGTTGTGCTCCTGGCGCCAGCCCGACGAGGTCAGGATGTAATTAAGGGAAGGAACGCTGCCGCGCCACGCGATCTCGCGGGCGGCCTTCAGGAATTTGGCGTACTGATCCACCATGCTCGTCACGATCTGAATGAAGGCCTCGTAGGAGGCAAACACGGCGTGGCGGCCCGAGAGCACGTAGCCCTGCAGCATGCCCTGGAGAGAGTGCTCGCTTAAAATCTCCATCACGCGGCCCGCGGACGCGAGATCCTTATCCCACGCTTCGGTCGGAATGCCATCCGAGGCCCTGCCGGTCGTCTCGAAGACCTTATCGAGCTTGTTCGAATACGTCTCATCCGGCGACATCAGCCGGAAGTTTTTGTGCGTGCTGTTTCTTTTGAAGACTTCATTGAGATAGAGGCCGGCGCGGCGCATGGAGCTCGAACCCACCGTGCCGGGCTTCTCGGCATCTTCGGCAAACTCCTCGGCAGGCGGCAGATCGAGCGGCTTCGCGATGTCGCCGCCGAAAGCGTGGCGGTTCGCGCCCATCCGCAGTTCCGGCTCGGGAATGAGATCCGCGATCTCCTCCGCGAATCCCGTGCCGGGAGAAAAAAGTTCGTCAAACTTGTAGGAGCGGAGCCATTTCTCGAGCGCATGCAGTTCCGTCTTGTCGGTTTTCGCGTTCGGTGCCACCACCTGGTGCGAAGCGTAGTTGCCCTCGATCTTCACGCCGTGGAGTTTTTTGACGCCTGTCCAGCCCTTCGGCGTCTTCAGGATGATCATGGGAAAGCGCGCCGGCCCCGCGGAACGCTCGCCCTTCTTCGCCTTCTCCTGAACCTCGCGGATCATGCGGTAGCTCTTTTCGAGCGTCTCGGCCATCCTCTCGTACACCTTCGCACCCTCGACGATGAACGGCTCGTAGCCGTATCCGGAAAAAAGCTGTTTCAATTCTTTGTTCGTCATCCTGCCGAAGATCGTGGGACCGGAGATCTTGTAGCCGTTCAGGTGAAGGATCGGCAGCACCGCGCCGTTTTCGGCGGGATCAATGAAGCGGTGCAGATGCCAGGCAGCCGCGGTCGGACCGGTCTCCGCTTCGCCGTCGCCCACTACGCAGGCGGCGATGAGTTCGGGGTTATCGAGCACCGCGCCGTACGCGGTCGCAAGCGCATAGCCGAGCTCCCCGCCCTCGAGAATGGCGCCGGGGGTGCCCGGATTCACATGGCTCGGAAACCCATACGGCCAGCTGAAATTTTTGATCACATACGCAAGTCCTTTCTCATCGTTAGTCGCTTCCGGATAGAACTTTCCGAGCGTTCCCTCAATAAAGAGATTCGCCTGAAGCCCCGCATAGCCGTGGCCGGGGCCGAGCACGAAAAGCACGTCGGCACGATGCTTCGTAATCAGGTAGTTTAAGTGGGCATAGATAAAATTGATGCCCGGACAGGTGCCCCAGTGGCCGAGGAGGCGCGGCTTGATGTCGCCAAACGCGAGCTTTTTGCCCAGCAAAAAGTTTTCCCGGAGATAAATCTGGGCCGCGGAGACATAGTTCGCCGCGCGAACGTATTTTTTGATGACTTCGATTGGCGCGTCCATGTGCTCTGATTATACTACTCCGCGCCTAAAGAAAAACGCGCGCTGTTTATCCAGAAGCCAAATTCTTGGAGCTTGTCCTCCGTGTCCACAGCATGTTTTACTCCCAAACCCTCTTCTCGTTGATCTTGTTCTTTGTGCGGTAGGCCGCCTCGAGGTCTACGCCGTAGTGATTCGCAAGGTCGAGGAGGTAGTTCAGCACGTCCGCGAACTCCTCTTCGAGCTCGAAGCTTTTTTGCCGCTTCTTGGCCTTCTCGCCGTAGAGGCCTGATTTTATCCGCATCGCCTTCGCGAGTTCGCCGACTTCTTCGACGAAAAGCAGGAACTTCGTCTCCGGGTTGTCGTGATGCCAGCCCTTTTCCTCGCAGAGCTTCTTGATGTGCGCCTGGAGATCCTTGAGCGTCGGGTTTTTCTTGAGATCTGCCATGACTGGAACTTACGGGTTCATGCCTGGCTCTTAAATTTTCTAAGCGCTTCGATCTGGACTTCCTGCAAGTGTACCGTCGGCCTGGCCTTTGTGACGCTCCGTATCGCCTCCTCGACGCTCATTCCCTTCTGTATCAAATAGGCAGCGAAAAGGGTCGGGGCGCGGCCATGACCGTTTTTGCAGTGGATATACGTTTTTATTTTTCTATCTACCAAAAACTCTATCGTTTTAACGCCGAGAGCCAAGGCCTCCGGCGTAGGAGCTTCACGATCTTTGGTCGGAAGCCATAGGTAATAATCGATGCCCTTGGGAGTGTCTATCCTGTCCTCTTCCAAACTGATATCGGCCTGTACGCCCTTCGAAAGCAACTCCTTGGAAAAACCATATTGGCAGCACATATTCGTGCCGATAACGACCTCGTCGGTAATTTGATCGTAATCAAACCCCTTTCGGCCGAAAAGATGATTGAAGGTGTCGACTATCTTGTTGGGCATTATGTAACGCGCGCAAAACACCCGCGCGGACCGATCTACTCGCCGACGACGATCGTGCCGGTGCGAGAGATGTTGAGATGGTTGTGGTACTTCCAGGTGCCGATCTCGTTCATGGTAAACGTCCATGAGCCGCCGGGCTGGATGCCGGCACAGGCGTCAAAGATCCCGGCCGCCTCCGGCGTGCCGCATTTTTCAATGCCGCTCCCGGGATACAGCTTGTGGGTGGGGTGGACGCCCGAGGCGGTCCACATCGGCCCGGAGCTTTTGTTCTCGAACGTGACCGTCACCCCCTTCCGGACGGTGAGCGTTGCGGGCGCGTAGCCGGCATCGGTGTACGTTACGACCGCTGCCGCTTCCGAAGGAAGCCCTGCCTGCGGAGCGGCGGGAGCCTCGCTCTGGCGTTGCGACAGAAGCCACCACCCGAGGATAACGACAACCGCGACAACCGCCGCGAGGATCAGGTTTTTGTTTTTCATGTCAGAGGGTCGTTCTTATTTATGCAGAATCCAGGCTCAA
>CAZUVI010000042.1:0-5272 GCA_964623795.1 uncultured Candidatus Saccharibacteria bacterium
GGGATGGGCGGCAGGGCGAGAAAAAGCCCCAATAACGCGAGATATTTTGCCATAATGGGCAAACAAAAACACCCCTTTCGGGGCATCGCATGTCTGCAAAATTAAGCATAGCCGAGAAGGGCCGTTTTGTCAATCGAGGGCCCAGGGAGGAGGCCTGACTGCCGTCAGGCAGGTGCGGGCGTCTGCCTTTAACCTTATACTGTACAGACGCGATGACAGAATCCTTTATCGAAGCCCTCGTGCTGGACCGCAGGGAGGCCGGAGAGTACGACACCCTGGTCGACCTTTATACCAGGGAAAAGGGGAAGATCACCGCTCGGGCGAAGAGCGCCAGGAAGATAACCTCGAAGCTTAGTCCCTATCTCGAACCCCTGAACCTCATCCAGGCGCGGGTGCTCGAGGGCGGTGAAAATCCCGCGGGCAGGGCGAGCTTCCAGATCGTGGATGCATTAGGCGCGGAGCGTTTTCCGCTTACGCCGCAGAACCTGCGCCTCGCCGCCCTGGTGAACCAGCTCACCTTCGAGCTTGATCCCGATCTGCGGCTCTTCCATGTCCTCCGCGAGTCCTTTGCGGGCCGCGAAGGAGCGGGAGCGCCGATTCCCGGCGTGCTTGCGGTTCTCGGCTATGACCCCACTCACGCGGAGTGCGGAGCGTGCGGCAAAGCGCCGGAGCTCTTTTCACCCGCCGATATGGCGTTCTACTGCGCGTCGTGCGCCTCGCCCCTTCTCACGCTCGCTTTCCAGTCGGGAGAAGGTGAATTACTATCAATAGCATAATGGCACTCGAAGAACTCGAGAAGGAACTCTACAAGAAAGAGGAGTCGGAAGAGCTCAAGAAGCGCGCCGCGACTTCCGAAGAGCGCGTCGGGCCGCCGGCAGGGACGCTGCCCGGTTGGAGAAAGGGGCCCGAAGCGGCGAAGGGGCGTCTCGGGCTTCAGTACCAGGGGCCGGGCGCACAGGCGTGGCGGACGTGGATCCTCTGGGGTTCTGCGGGGGCTCTGGTGATCCTCGCGGCGGTTTCCGGCTACTTCATCTACCAGGCCTTTACGGTGAAGGATATCGCGCTCACCGTTGATGCGCCCAAAGAGGTGCCGCTCGGGCGGCCCTTCGAGGTGAACGTCGGGTTCGCCAACCAATCGGACAAGATACTGAAGGACGCGCAGGTTTCGCTCTCGCTTCCCGACGGCATTTCCTTTCTGGGCGCGCCCGTGGACCAGCGCAATGAGGCGCGGACAGCGGGCGACATCGGCATTGGCAGCATGAGCCGGGAGACCTTCTCGCTCATCGTGCTCAAGGACCCGCAAAGCGTGAAAAAGATACGCGCGGCCTTGAGCTATGCCGGCATCGGCGGACGTTCCCGTTTCGAGCGCAATGAAGATTTTGAGCTTGCGGTCGGCAATCCGGCCGTGCAGATCGATCTTCGCGTGCCCGAAAAGGTGTTCAGCGGCGAGGAGTTCGAAACGCTGGTGACGTACAAAAACACGTCGGATATCGACTTCTCGAACCTCGAATTGCGCGTGGATTTCCCGCCTACCTTTTCATTCAAGTCGAGCACGGTCAAACCCGACATCGGCAACTCGCTCTGGCGCATCGGCGCGCTCCTCAAGGGCTCGGAGGGGGAATTCGCGGTTCGCGGCAACATCATCGGTCCGGAGAAGTCGTTCTTCGAGGTAAAGGCGAACCTGACCACCTCGTTCCTCGGCAAGACCTATGCCATCGACACGAAGGCGGCAAGCTTGGCCATTTCGCCGTCGCCCTTGGCGCTCACGGTGCTCGTGAACGGCTCGACCGACTTCGTGGCCCGCCCCGGCGACCTTTTGCGCTACGAGCTGCGCTTTACGAACAATACCGACGTCGGTCTCCGCGACGTGGTACTCCGGGCAAAGCTGGTCGGCGAGATGTTCGATTTCATAACCATAGACGCGCCGCAGGTATTTTTCAGCTCGCTCACCAACACGCTTACCTGGAACGCGGCCAATTCGCCCCAGCTCGCGGTGCTTGAGCCGGGCGCGTCCGGCTCGGTGAATTTTATCGTGCGTCTCAAGTCGCAGTATCCCATCCGTCGCTTGAACGACAAGAACTTTGAGCTGAAGCTCGGGGCGCAGATCGAGTCGCCCACCGTGCCGGCTTTCATCGGCGCGGAAAAAACGATCAGCATGTCCGACCTTATCGTGAAGGTGGCGGGCCAGACAACGATCGACGCGCAGGTGTTCTTTCGGGACGCCGCGTCCGGCTTCGTGAACAAGGGCCCTATTCCGCCGCTCGTGAACCAGCCGACCAATTTTACGGTGCATTGGGTAATCGTGAACTACGCGACGGACGTGGAGAACGTCATCGTGCGCGCGTTCCTGCAGTCCGGCGTGCGCTGGACCGGCCAGGTGAAGTCGAATATCAGCGCGGTGCCGACGTGGAACGAGCGCACGCAGGAGGTGAGCTGGACCATCGACCGCATTCCGGCGACCCGCGGCGCCCTGGGTAATCCCATCGAGGCCGTCTTTCAGATCGAAGCGACGCCGTCCATAAACCAGCTGGGCGGGTACATGCCGCTTATCTCGGATACGGAACTCCGCGCGCTGGACACATTCGTGAACGCCGAGATCGTCTCGACCAACAGCACCATCTCCACCTCGCTGCCGGACGACCCGACGGTGGGCCAGCAAGGAGGCATCGTGCGGCAATGATCTTATGGAGAACTTGATGGACAAGGTGGTGAACCTGGCGAAGCGCCGGGGGTTCGTATACCCGGGCTCGGAGATCTACGGCGGCTTGGCGAACTCGTGGGACTACGGCCCGTTAGGCGCGGAGCTTAAGAACGCCATCAAACAGGAGTGGTGGCGGCGGTTCGTTCAGGCGCGCACGGACATGGTTGGGGTGGAAACGGCGCTCCTTATGAACACAAAAGTGTGGGAAGCAAGCGGTCACCTTAAAGAGTTCTCCGACCCGCTCGTGGAGTGCAAGAAGTGCCATGAACGGTTCCGCGCCGACCATGTGGACACGGACGGCGCGTGCCCCAGCTGCGGCGCGAAAAAAAGCTTCACCGCGGCTACGCAGTTCAACCTGATGTTCAAGACCTTCCTCGGTCCCGCCGAGGAGAAGGCCAACGTCGTCTACTTCCGGCCCGAGACGGCGCAGGGGATGTTCGTGAACTTCAAGAACATTCTCGAGACAACGCGGCGCCGCCTGCCCTTCGGCATCGCGCAGATGGGCAAGGCCTTCCGGAACGAGATAACGCCCGGCAACTTCATCTTCCGCACGCGCGAGTTCGAGCAGATGGAGATCGAATACTTCGTTCGCCCCGAGGAGTGGGAGAAGTGGTTCGAGCACTGGCTCTCCGAGATGAGGCGGTGGCTCAAGGACCTTGGCGTGCGCGAGGAGATGCTCGAGTTCGTGGACATCCCGGAGGGCGAGCGGGCGCATTACTCGAAGCGTACGGTGGATATCGAGTACAAGTATCCCTTCGGCCAGAAGGAGCTCTACGGCCTGGCCTACCGCGGCGATTTCGACCTCGCGAATCACGTGAAGGCGTCCGGCGAGGACCTACGCTACACCGACCCGGAAACCAAAGAGAAGTTCCTGCCGCACGTGATCGAGCCGACCTGGGGCGTGGACCGCTCCGTTCTCGTCGCCATGCTCGAGGCCTATCGCGAGGAGGAGGCCCCCACGGCGGAGGAAGGGGAGTCCGAGACGCGCATCGTGATGAAGTTCCCCAAGTGGCTCGCGCCCGTGAAGGTGGCGATCCTGCCGCTCTCCAAAAAGGAGGAGCTCTCGTCCGTCGCGCGAGAACTCCACGCGAAGCTTGCGGAGCACTTCGCGTGCGAATACGACGAGACGCAGTCCATCGGCAAGCGCTACCGCAGGCAGGACGAGATCGGCACGCCGTACTGCGTAACGGTTGACTTCGAAACCAAGGATGATGGCAAAGTCACGGTCCGCGATCGCGATACGATGGCGCAGGAGCGCATCCCCACTGCGGAACTCGTTGACTATCTCAAGAAAAATCTGGCACACTAGAACTCTATGCTTGGATATCACAAGACGGTCCTGGAGAACGGTCTCCGCATACTTACGGTGCCGCAGGCGGATTCCGTCGCCGCGACGATATTCGTGCTTGTCGAGGCGGGTTCGAAGTACGAGAAGAAGGAGCTGAACGGCATCTCGCACTTTTTAGAGCACATGTGCTTCAAAGGTACGGCGGAACGCCCGCAGGCGGGCATGATCGCGGAAGAACTCGCGGCCCTAGGCGCGCAGTTCAACGCTTTCACCTCGCAGGAATTCACCTGCTATTACGTCAAGGTTGCCAAGCGGCATTTCGAAAAGGCGCTTGAGATCGTGAGCGACCTCTACCTGAACCCCCTCTTCAACCCGGAGGAGATCGACAAAGAGCGCGGTGTGGTGATCGAGGAGATCAACATGTACGAGGACATGCCGCAGCACAAGGTCCAGCGGCTCATGATGGAGCTTCTGTACGGCGACCAGCCGGCCGGGTGGGACGTGGCGGGAAGAAAGGAAGTCATTCAGAAGATCACGCAGGCGGACTTCTTGAACTATCGCAAGGAACACTACGTCGCGAAGGCGACGGCGGTGGCGGTGGCGGGCGGCTTCGACGAGGCCGAGGCGATAGAGCGCATCAAAGGCCACTTCCGGGGCATCTCCGGCGCGGAAAAATCCGGCAAGCTAAGAACGATCGAGTCCCAGCGGTCGCCGTCGCTTCTGGTCCATAAGAAAGATTCCGACCAGACCCACTTGGTCCTTGCGACGCGCACGTTCGACATGTTCGATGAGCGGCGGTTCGCGCTCCAGGTGCTCTCGGACGTCTTGGGCGGCGGCATGAGTTCTCGCCTGTTCAATAAGGTGCGGAACGAGCTGGGGGCGGCCTACTACGTGCACTCCTCGCCCGATCTCTCCACCGATCACGGCGTGCTCGATATCGTGGCCGGCGTGGATCACAGGAAGATCAAGGAGGTCCTGCAGGCGATCCTCGCGGAGTGCGCCCGCTTCTCGCGCGAGCCGGTGCCGGAAAAAGAGCTCCAGAAGTCGAAAGACCATCTTTCGGGCTCTCTTCTTCTTGACCTTGAGACCTCGGACCAGCTGGCCAGCTACTACGGGAGCCAGGAGATCGTGGAAAAGAAGATCATCACGCCCGACGAGCTCATCGCCAAGATCCAGGCGGTCTCGGCGGAGGAGGTGGGGAAGGTGGCGAGAGAGATCTTCAAGGACGAGAAGCTGAACATGGCGCTCATCGGCCCCTTCGGGGACGGGGAGGGGTTCGAGGA
>CAZUVI010000043.1:0-5255 GCA_964623795.1 uncultured Candidatus Saccharibacteria bacterium
CAAACCGGGCGGGACTGAGCGCAGGAATTATCTGCGATTTCTGGAGTATGTTCGCACGCACTACGGCTATCGCGCGAAGGCGCGTATTTGTCTTTTTATCCTGCAGGTCTTTCCGCGTATATTTTTTGAGCGGTATCTGAAGGTCGGGAACCGGAACGTCGGCATGCTCGAGTACAAGATCCCGACCTACGCCGAGATCTTCGGCGTTCCCGTTTTCCGCAAAGACCTCGGCGTCGCATGGGACGAGGGCAGAAAGAACAGGCCGCTGAACGCGATCCCGCGCGAGATAAGCAGCGCATACATCAGAGCGCAGCTCCGGAAGCGGGGAGGTTGGCGCATCTTCCATCCTTATTACCGCGGGTGGAAGCTTTAGGGTTGCAGCCATTTCCGCATAACTTGTGCATAACCGGCGGGTCTTTCCAGCGCAGATAGCAGGAAAATAAAGGGATTTTCGGGAAGCGGTCGCTTGCAAGCGACCGCTTCCGTTTTGTTTGCAGGGGAGTGAGTGGTGGGGTAAGATGGAATAAAAGTGGTGAAAAGTGGATAAAGCTGGGGATAAGTAGCCACTTCTGGGGATAAAGCAACAACGCCATGTTCATCGGAGAATACCAACACTCGCTCGACCCGAAAGGCAGGATAGCCGTGCCCGCTAAGTTCCGAACGAAACTCTTGGGCGGTGCCATCATCACGCGCGGCCTCGACCACTGCCTGTTCCTTATTGCCGCTAAAGAGTGGGAGGAGCTTGCCGCGAAGCTCATGGCGCTGCCCTTGGCGCAAGCGAATTCCCGCGCGTTCGTGCGGCTCATGCTCGCCGGCGCGATGGATGTCGCTCCCGATCAGCAGGGGAGGATACTTGTGCCCGATTATCTGCGGAAATACGCCGGCCTTACCAAGCATGCCGTGATCGCCGGCCTCTACAGCCGCATCGAGATATGGGATGCGGATGCCTGGCGTGAATATCGCACGAGGACCGAATCCTCCTCCGACGAGATCGCAGAAAAACTGGGCGAGCTCGGCATCTAATCTTTTTTATGATGACGATCGGCACAACAACTGTGCGGGAGCTCCATCGGCGCTAATCAAGCCGGTCGTCATTGCACATTTAAATGGCGCATATCCCCGTTCTTCTCGAGGAGGTATGTTCCGCCCTTGAACTCAATCCCGGCGAGTTGTTTATCGATGGCACCGGCGGCAGTGGCGGCCATGCCCAGGCGCTTCTCGAGCGCATTGGTGAGCGCGGAAAACTTTTGATCCTTGATTGGGATCCCGAGGCGGCAAAACGGCTTACGGAGAAATTCGCGCGCGATCCGCGCGTGATCGTAGTCGAGGCGAACTTCGCCACGTTGCGCGAGGTTCTCAAGGATATCGGCTGGGCCGCGGCGCACAAACTTCTTCTCGACCTCGGGTTCTCGTCGGAACATCTCGAGAGTTCCGGAAGGGGGTTCAGCTTCGGGCGCGACGAGCCGCTCATGATGACCTACTCGCCTAATGCGACACCCGTGAAAACCCTCCTCAAAGAGCTTTCCGAGGAAGACCTTGCGGAAATCATTCACGAGTACGGGGAAGAGCGATATGCGAGGCGCATCGCGCACGCGATCCGCGAACGGATGAAGAAAAAGGCGATCGAGACAAGCGGCGAGCTTGCGGATGTGATCAAGAACGCGGTGCCACGAGCGTACGCTCGTGGCCGCCTCGATCCGGCGACGCGCACGTTCCAGGCGCTTCGCATCTTCGCGAACAGCGAGCTCGAGAATGTGCGGCGCGCGCTCCACGACCTCGACGGCATTCTTCTCCCCGGCGGTCGAGCGGCCGTCATCTCCTTTCACTCACTCGAGGACCGCATCGTGAAGGAGGAGTTCCGGCTCCTGGCCCGCGAAAAGGACTGGAAGCTGCTCACAAAAAAGCCCATCACGGCGGGTCGCGAGGAAATTCTTAGAAATCCCCGCGCCCGTTCCGCAAAACTTCGCGCCATTCAGAAGCCGGGCATGTGAAGTTAAAGAAATTTTCATGACAATCATCAGACCGCACAAACTACTGTCGCTTCACGCGCTTTTTGCGGCATCCGTGTCCGTGTTGCTTGGCGCAAGCGTGCTCTATGGCATCTGGCTCTACAACGGCATGGTGAACCTCGCCCATGAGGTCGAGACGCAGAGCAAGGCGCTGGAACGCGCGCGTGTTCAGAACGCCGAGCTCAAAAATCAGTTGTTCGGCCAACTCGATTCATCGCGCCTCGAAACGCTTGCGCGGCAGCGCAACCTTGTTCCGGAGCGCCAGCCGCAATACTTTGAATCCGATCCGAAATGGCTTTCCGCATCACGATAATCTTCACGGGGTTCGGGATCGCTTACGCCGCCCTGCTCTTCAATATCTTCAACCTGCAGCTTCAAGAGGGCGCCTATTACGCCGCCCGCGCGGAGTCGCAGCACCGCGCGGGCGGGGCGCTGCAGCCGCCGCGCGGGGGTGTTTTCATAACTGACAAGAACGGCGCCAAAATACCGGCTGCGATCAATCGCGACTATCCACTTATCTTCGCGGTGCCCAAGGAGCTGTCGGATGCCGCCGAAGCGGCGGAGAAACTTGCGGGGATCGTCGGTAAAACTTCCGTCGAACTCGCCGCGATGCTCGCTAAGCCCGACGATCCGTATGAATCGCTGGTGAAGCGCGCGACGAATGAGCAGATCGATGCGGTGCGGGTCCTTGACCTTGCGGGCGTGTACGTGGACGCGGAATCCGGCCGGTTCTATCCGCTGGGACCCCTGGTTTCGCACGTCATCGGTTTTTCTAACTTTGACGATGAGGAAGCGCGGGTGGTCGGCCGGTACGGCGCCGAACTTGCCTATAACGCGCGCTTGGCCGGTACGCCGGGCAGCGTCTCGGGTGATGCACTCGTGCCGTACGTGCAGGGAGAGGACGTTGTGCTCACGATCGACCGGAACATTCAATCGCGGGCAGGGGAGATCCTCTCAGCGCTTATAAAAGAAAAGAACGCGAGGGGAGGGAGTTTCATCGTGCAAGAGCCGAAGACCGGCAAGATCCTCGCCATGGGCGGCTTTCCGGACTTCGATCCGAACGAGTACGGCAAGGCGGAACTGCGCACGTTCCTGAACCCGACCGTGCAGGGCGTCTACGAGCCCGGTTCCGTCTTCAAGATGTTCACGATGGCGGCCGGCCTTGATACGGGCGCGATAACCCCCGAAACGACCTACTACGACTCCGGCTCCGTGACGTTGAACGGCCGCACGATCAGGAACTGGGACCTTAAAGCGCATGGCAAGCAGACGATGACGAACGTCATCGAGCAATCGCTCAACACCGGCGCGATCTTCGCGATGCAGAAAACGGGATACGAACAGTTCTATCGTTACCTCATCGCGTTCGGTTTTGCGGAACCGACCGCTCTCGGCCTGCCAGGCGAGCTCAGGGGGAATTTGAACAACCTTAAAGAGGGCCGCGACGTCAACTATGCCACGGCTTCGTTCGGCCAAGGTATCTCCGTCACCGCGCTCGAGCTCGTGAATGCCGTTTCTACGATCGCGAACGGGGGCATGCGCATGCGGCCCTACATCCTGGCTGGCGAATCCCCGAAGGAGGCGGCGCGCGTGATCTCCGAGGACAGCGCCCGCAAAGTCACTCAGATGATGATTTCCGCGGTCGAAAAGGCGGAGATCGCCCGCATTCCCCGCTACGCCGTGGCAGGGAAGACCGGCACGGCGTTCATTCCCGACTTCAAACGCGGCGGTTACACCGAAAACGTGATCAACACCTACGTTGGCTTTGCTCCCGCGAACGACCCGCAGTTCACCGTTCTGGTCCGCCTCGATGACCCGGCGGGCGCGCCGCTTGCGGGCCTTACCGTAGTGCCCGCATTTCGGGAACTCGCGGAATTCATCCTGAACTATTACAATATTCCGCCGGATAAACCCTGACATGGCACTGCGCGCAAAAAGTTTGGAGAAGCTTCGCTGGCTGCTGAAACGGCTCGCGCAGCTCATGATCATGCGTTACCGCCCGAGCGTGATCACGGTCACGGGCAGCGTGGGCAAGACCTCGACCAAGCTTGCGATCTCGGCGGTTTTGGGGAGCGTGCGCTCCGCGCGCGTCTCCCAGCGGAACTACAACAACGAGATCGGCGTTCCGTTCACCGTCATAAGCGGCCGCGAAAAAGTAGGCGGTCCCGTCTTTTGGCTTTTTACGCTCATCACCGCCTGCATCCGCATCGCGGTGAAGGCGCGGTATCCGGAGGTGCTCATCCTCGAATACGGAGCCGATCGGCCGGGCGATATCAAATATCTGCTTGAGATCGCGCGACCGACCGTTGCGGTGATCACCGCGGTGGGCGACATTCCGGTGCATGTCGAGTACTATGCCGGTCCCAAGGCGCTCGCGCGCGAGAAAGGCAGGACCATCGAGGCGCTGCCCGCGGCCGGCTTCGCGATCCTTAACTTCGACGACGCGACGGTGATGGACCTTCAGGAACGGACGCGCGCCAAAGTGATGACGTTCGGTTTCAGCGACGGCGCGGACGTGCGCGTGACGAACTTCGAAACGCGTTCTTCAGAAGATGGCCGGCCAGTCGGCATCGCGTTCAAGCTCGAGCACGTGGGCAGCGTGGTGCCGGTCCGGCTGGACGGCGTCTTCGGCAAAGCGCAAGGATACGCGGCCGCCGCGGCGGCATGCGTCGGTTTGATTTTCGGCATGAACCTCGTTAAAATCTCCGAGGCTTTGGCGGATTACCAACCGGCAAGCGGCCGGATGGCGCTCCTCGCGGGAGTTAAGGGCACGTTCGTCATCGACGATACCTACAACGCCTCGCCGCTCTCGATGCATGCGGCGCTCGACACGCTCCGCGAGCTCAAGGGTAAGCGCAAGGTGGCCGTCCTGGGCGACATGCTCGAGATCGGCAAGTACACGATCGAGGCGCATGAGGAGCTGGGTCGGCTGGCGGCCAAGGCGGCCGACACGCTCGTAACCGTGGGGCCGAGGGCAAAGTTCATCGCCGAAGGCGCGAAGGCCGCCGGTATGTCCAAAAAGAAGGTCGCAAGCTTTGACAGCGCGGATGAGGCACGGGTGCCGGTGCAGGACCTTCTGCGTAAGGGAGATATCGTGCTCCTCAAGGCGTCCCGCGCGATCGGGTTGGACAAGATCGTCGAGGAGATCAGACAGTTTTAAGAAAGCCAGCGCCCCTATCGTCTAGTGGTTAGGACAGATGGTTCTCAGCCATCAAACCGGGGTTCGACTCCCCGTGGGGGCACCAA
>CAZUVI010000044.1:0-5234 GCA_964623795.1 uncultured Candidatus Saccharibacteria bacterium
GTGGGACCGAGCTCAATCATCACCTTGCTGAACGCCACGCGCCCAGCGCCGCCCTTCCCGGCATGGACGTTGATCGTTATCTCATCTACAAGCATGCCTATTTTTTTAAATGCTCAAGCGCGGCATGAAGGTCGACGCCGATCTTCTTGCCGGGATTGAAGATGTTCAGAGGGTCGAAGAGCCGCTTCACCTCCTCGAAAAGTCCGTATATCTCCGGACCGTACATCTGCTTAAGAAAAGAACCGCGAATAAGGCCATCGTTGTGCTCGGCGGTCGTCGAGCCCTTGTAGCGAAAGACGAGCGCATAGACCTCGTTCATCACCTTGGGGATGATGGCGCGCACCTCCGGATCCTTAAGGTCCACAAGCGGGATGATGTGGAAGTTGCCGTCGCCGGGATGGCCCGCGATGGTGTAGGTGAGCTTGTCCTTGTAGCGGTCGAGAATGGCGTTCACCTGCGGCAGGAGTTCCGGCATGTGCTCGGGGCGCACGATGAAGTCGTCCACGAACGCAGCCGCATCCTTGTCCTTTACGTAGCCGTGGAGCAGTTTGAAACTCTGCCGCCGGATGGTCCAGTACTTCTCCGCCTCCGCCTCGCTCTTCGTGAGCCGCACCTGGACCGGGAACTTCTCGAGCGTCGTTCCCAAGGCGCGCATCCGCTCTCCGAGCTCCTTTTCGTCATCCGAAGCGAGCTCAATGAGGAGCACGATCTTGGGAAACCCGCCGCGCAGGAGCATGAAAAACTCGGGCAGGAACTGCCAGCCGAGCTTGATGACGCTTCCTTTCATAAGCCGAATGAGCGCCGGGAAGAACCGCACCGCGAGCTGGAGCGTCTTGTCGTCGTACGATTCGATGCTCTCGGGCTTGAAGGGCAAGACGGCCTTCACGAGTTCCGGCACCACATGGAGATCCTTCGCAAATACGGCAACGAGGCGCTCGAGGCGCTTCCGCTTCACCAGCCGCAGCTTCGCCTCGGTCACGAGGCCAAGCGTTCCCTGGGAGCCGACGAAGAGCTTCGCAATATTGAAGGTTTTTCGGTCCCACACGTTCCAGAGCGCGTAGCCCGCGGAGTTCTTCGATACGTCCGGCTTGGCGCGATGCACCGCGTCGTAGTGCGTCTCGATGAGCGCGTGGAGCTTGCGGTAGAGCTCGCCCTCGAAGCCATCCTCGGCGAGCTTCGCCTTGAGCGCCTCGCCGGAAAGCGAACGGAGCACGTGCTCCTTGCCGTCCGCAAGCACCGCCGTGAGTTCCTCCACGTAGTCCTCCGTCTTGCCGTACGCCAGGGTCTTCTCGCCGCCGGAGTTGTTCGCGATCATGCCGCCCAAGGCGCACAGGTCCTTCGATGCAGGATAGGCGGGATACATGAGACCGCGCTTCGCAAGCTCCTTCTCGAAGTCGCGGAAGTAGAGGCCCGGCTCCACGACGGCATGGGACTCTCCTATTTCTTTAATGCGGTTCAAATGCTTGTCAAACTCGACGACGACGGAGCGGCTTAAGGGGCCGCCGGTCATGTCCGTACCGCCGGAACGAGCCGTGAGCGAAACATCCTCCCCCGTTTTCTTCTTCTCCGATGCGAAGCGCACCAAGGCCTCCACATCCGCGGCGTCCCGCGGGAAAACCACGGCCTGGGGCTCGAGCTCGAAGATCGAGTAGTCCTTGCTATACGCATCGCGGGTCTTTTGGTCGTCCAGCACCTCTCCTTTGACGACTTTTTTCAGCTCCTCCGTAAGCACGGCCATTGCTTCTTCAGTATAGCAATCTGACCCGGATAGGATAATTTAGACACAACGACAAAAAATCGCCGGAATGCTGTCTAAAGAAGCCTGCTCTTTACAAATCGAGGGAGATGCTTCAGGCGCTACCTCATCCTGCTGACAATCTCAGAAATCCTTTCGATCGTTCCCTGCATCGCCGCCAAGATGCTGGCGAGTTGCTGGGAAGATGCGCTGGGGACCGCCGACTGACTAGCCGAGTATTTAAAGTAAACAGTATTGCCCGATATAGGAAAGCCAGTTGTCGTAATCGTGCTACCGCTTGTTGCACTTACGCTTACACCCGCATTACCTTCCAAGTTAACCCACACATTCTGTACGCAGCTTGAGCAAGACGCGTTGAACATCGAGGCGGATATATCTGCCCGAATAATAACATCGCGCGTTGTCCCGCCAGTAATCGCGTGACCGTTGAATGAAAAACTCCCGTAATTATGGAATACCGAACTCAATGAACCGGTCCAGGTGCCGATGGTCGCTCCGCTCACAGCATCCACAGCCCGCACATTCGAAAGATAGGCGCCGTTATAGACCATGGCGGCGATGCTCGAAAGCGTCACATCGGCTGTTGGTGCTACGGTGAACCGAAAGATGTCGGCTTGGGTCGTCCCCGCGTAGTAGAAATTCGAAGGGCTCTGGGAGTGCCGGTTCAGGGTTACCGTGACCAGAGCAGGCGGTGGTAATAGAGCAGGCGGTGGTGACTGAGTTGTTACAATGCTAAACGGCGCGTCGCTTTGATCAGATAATCCCTCAATTTTCTGGGAAATAACCCCAACTCGGTAATCACTTCCAGCTTGCAGCGTTGAAGGTATCATCCAGGTCGTGTAATACGGCATGATTGTATTTCCCGAACAAATTCCTTCATAGACGGTTGAAACCATGTTTTGTAATATAGCGCCTCCTTTATAAAGGGCTATGGTGTACGGGCCGCTGCCGCAACTTGCGCTCCATTTGAGCGGCATTTGCGTGGTTTGGCCCGCCTGAAATTGCTCTCCCCCGTTCGGTGAAGTGACCACGACATACCCATAGGGAGTGCCGGCAGGATTTACCATGATGGTGAATTTCTGACTGGCGTTTTGGGTTTTTTCGGTATTGGAGTAGACTTCGACGGTAAAGGTGTAAGTTTCAGCAGCTGTTGGAATGCCGGAAATTTCAGCGGGTGGTTGACAGGGCCCAACAATCAGAGCACACGCACCAGAGGTTAATGAGAGTCCCGGAGGAAGAACGCCGCTTGATAGGCCCCATACATAGGAGCCGCTGCCTCCGGATGCGTAGATACTGGCGGAATATGCAGTTCCGACTGTGGCCGAAGCAAGCGATGTCGTGATGATAGAAATGGGACCTCCCGCCACAACACTGAACGGCGCGTCGGACACGTCAAACACAAGTTCTCCGCTGGTGGAGTAGGTCTTAATTTCTAGAGTATAACTACCTGCCGCCACTGCAGGCACGACAATTTTTTCGTAGCCATCATTCACGGTGCCGACTGTAAGATTAGTCTCGCTGCCGTAAGCATCTCTCAATCTAATAACATCTATTTTACGGTCTGCCGAGAAATTGTTGCTGGACCATTGGGTGACTTGGGTCGAGCCGGTCTGCCACGTCTCCCTCCCGTTCGGAGAAACTACAGTAATGGAGGGAGTGCCGGCAGGATTTACGTTTACTTTCGTAACCGCGCTAAGAGCTCCGCCGGGAACATCTTCCCGGTAATAAACTGCTTTTATCTCGGCGGTTCCGGCAGAAATTCCGGAAACAACTGCGGTCTTTGAACCATAGTTCGATACTACGCTCGCTACTCCAGGATTAGAAGAAGTCCAGGTTGCTTCAACCGGCAGTGCCGCCGGCATGACCTGGTCGCAATATGTGCCCGCCGGACACGTAGGCATGGGCGGTTGATACAATGCTTGAAGCTTAAGCCAATCTCCAATCTTAAGTTGGGAATTTGCCGGCTCTATATAAAGCGAACCAATGGAAACACAACTAAATTCCGCGTATTCGCTTGCCCCGTCCATTGTGGTGTAAGCATATCCGCCGCAAGAACTCTTCCAGGTTATGGAATCGCCTTTAGCACCTTTTACGTCAACAGTGCAAGCCCCAACCCCGGAACAGCCAAGATTGTAATACGGGCTGGTATAATCCGTGGCGGTATAACACTTCTGCTCGATAGTTGCGCCCTTAAAAACACACTTTACTTGTTCAGAAACGGTGATAGGTGTTGCTTCACCAACGTTTACACTAATGCTCGTTTTTGCTTCTTGTCCACGGTCGTTGACAATATAGAAAACCGGATTATAGACGCCGGCCTGATAATAGATGTGCGAGAAAGTAGCGGTCTGCTTGAAGGGAATTGCTCGCGGAGCTAATTCCTTTGCCGCCTCTAAGGCATAAACTTCATCTCCCCAAATTACTTTGTAACTCAATGAGCCCCTGTTTGAGTCCGAGGCCTCAACTGCCCAGATTCCTTCCTCGCCGACCTTAAGCGTGGTAGGGCCTTTAATGCCAGAGATAACCGGCGGCTGGCCAGAAGAAACTTTGTCTTTTATCACAATGGTAAATCGCTCTTTCCCGTAAACCTCTTTGGGAGCCGAGAGGTCTTGGACGAGAAAGGTTATACCAAAAACTCCGCTTTTTATTGGAGTGCCAGCAAGTACAATAGTATCCTTAGGGTAATTAGCATCGGATCTACTTAACCCGGGTATATCCCCATCAATTATCTGGATGAAGTAATTTCCAGAACCACCAAAAGCCTTGAAACCAATTTTGAGATAATTTCCAACGGTTCCGGTCAAATCAGAATCAGCCGTCATGTAAATCTTTTCAGCCGGCAAAACATTGCCTTCACATCCCTCCTCGCTCGGGCAAATCTGCCCAACCAGTTTTTGTATAATTTGGGTGGCGATGGCCCTGGAACGCGGTCCAAAATAACCAGTAGGATTTATTCCATTGGCGGATTGGAACTTTTTCACTGCGCTTAGCGTAAGCAAGCCAAAGTTACCGGAAATGGGTCCGGCGTAATATCCTTGGTCAGTTAAAAACTCTTGGAAATCAGTCACGTCGGAGTTATTCCGCATTCCAAAGAATAGATCACGATTGAAACTGGGAATATTTTGGGGTTTTTCTTCAAGAACTACGGTAACAGGTCGCGAAGGAAGCACTGGCTGCAGCGATGACTGCTGCGCGGCGACTTGGGCTTGAAGCGTTTGCACTTGCCGTATAAGCGCTTGAAGCTGTGCTTGTAATTCTTCGACGGTTGCCGCCTTGCCGAACGAAGGAACGACGACGAAAAGCCCGACCAATATGATTATGAACGCCCGTTTTTTAAAACGCATCATTTGGATTAATTAATTGTACCATTACCCCCCGTCAAAAAAGTTATACACAGGAAGCCGCCTCCGGCGTGAGCGTTCCCGGTTTCTATTTCACTTCAAGCAATTCCACTTCGAAAACCAGGGTTTCGCCCGGA
>CAZUVI010000045.1:0-5202 GCA_964623795.1 uncultured Candidatus Saccharibacteria bacterium
CTTGAACGCCACGAGCACTAACGAGTTCCGCAAGCGCATCGACGAGATCGGCCGCGATTACCATTTTTCGTTCCAGACATTCGACGCAGAAGGCCTGGGTTCCGCGACAAGCACGCTCGACATCGCCGTGCCGTCGTTCGTGAACACGGTCGCCTGGTACGAAGACCCAACCGCTACGAGCACCTACCGCCTGGAGGCCTGGTACGACAGCTACCCTTTTATCCCCGACCTCTACCGCCGCAGACCAGCGCAAACGATCCTCGTAGCATACCTTAATGAGGAGGCAAGTAAGGCGCCCGGAGGCCTTATGACAAGAGACGGCATGCAGCTCGCCACCTCGACCAATCCCATATCATTTCTGTATAGCAACTGCGCAGGAAGCGACGCCCCAACGGCGCTCCTGTTCCTGCCTGATATCCCGAGCTGGTGCGACAGAGTCGGCGATATACGTAACGATTCGCTCCAGTTCGGCGAGCTGGAAGATCCCCACCTCCGCATACGGGTTGCCGCGCCTTCGGAGCCGCCTTCCCCGAGCGATTTTCTCACGCTGGCTTACTATAGCTTCTCCGATAGCGGCGGCGGCAACCAGGGACATTCGCTCGTCGCGGTCGACAAGACAAAATATTATTTCCAACTCGTGCCGCCGACATACCAATTGCCCACCGCGCCGTCGAACCTTGAGATCTTCGCAACCCATGACGAGTCGTCTGCCAGAAGCACCCTAATCCTCTCGTGGGCTCCCTCCGCGGACCCCGATTCGGTTGACTCCTTATTGAATTACGAATGGAGCGAGGAAGCGGCGAGCTCGACCTGGCAGACCCTTACGCTCACCGGCGGTCCCGATCCTGCAAAAAAGTACGGCTCGCTTACCTTCCCGATGGGCGAAACCCACACTATCGCGCTCCGCAGCGTTGACGAAACCGGCCTCGCCTCCGCCACGACCAGCCAGAGCATCGCCCTGCCGCCAGCACCGACATGCCCCGAGACCGTCGGGAACGCGTACTACGCCATCGACTGCATCCGCCTTCAGGATAACGTCGTCAAAGTCCGCTGGCGGCTCTTGAGCAACCCCGGAGGGCATATTATTCCCCATCTCGCCGACAGCGCTCCGGCAGCGGGTTACGCGCTCCATAAGAATATCAACGGCAACAGCGTATATCCCGGCACCACCATACGCCTCAGCGACAGCTGCAACAGCTCGATAACGCCGCTCAGTGAGTACGAGTTCGGCCGCCAGTACCAGCGAAACTTTTCTTCGATCAGCGGCGTCTTCGCAACAGACATGACCGCCACCTCAACGTTTAAGTTCGCCATAATCTACGGCAACCCCTGCGGGACGGAAGGCGGCATCGGCTTTGACGACCCGCAAGAATACGCCGTCACTGTCCCGTAAACGCCCGCTACGAGAGGTTCGGCCACCTTTCAGAGATTACATTATACCACGCCATGGCGTGGTATAATGTAATCTCTTTTTCCTATTTTCTCCGTTGGCGGAGTGTTCAGCTGAGGTTGAAAAACTTTTTGATCTCGCGCTCGCGCGGAAGGTCTGTTGCGGTGAGATAGCAAAAATATCTATCGAAGTTGAGGTTAAAAACCTCACAAAGAAACTCCAACTCCTCGCGGCATTCAAAGGGGGAAACCCATACGCTCTTTTGGAGCGGGTAGAGGCCCATCTGCTTGATCTTCATGCGGAACGCGTCGCGCGCCCGCTTATGCGGGTGGGGAATGTCGTAAATGACCAGACGCCACGTACCGTCCCATTTTCCGGGACGTTGGAGCATGAGGCGATCGAGATCATATTTCCGCACGAGCATTGTTCCGTTTTGCGTGAGCTTTATGCGCACCATACCGTTCGGAAGTTCCTCGAACGCGAGCAGCTTTTTCCGCTTCAACTCCTGGAGTCGGCGTGCGCGGCGCCGGAGCGCTTCTTTGGCTTTCTCCTTAAAATAGTGCTGCGCGATCTGATGCATGAGAAACGGAGATGATGCGGCAACGAGTACGGCAACTCCGCCCAGCGCTATCTGCTGGAGCGTATCCGCCGTCAGATTTCTCTTTTTTGTCACGTAACCTCTGGCCATCGCAGTTACATTATACCACGCCATGGCGTGGTATAATGTAACGCTGTTTTTATTGGGGGCACTCGTGAGAGATGTTCTTGCTCTTGGTCCGGGTTGTGCGGCACGCGAGAAGCGCGATACAGTAAATGCATGCGAAAGAAGGTCACGAAGGTCATTTTGCCGGTGGGGGGGAGCGGCAAACGCCTCTTTCCGCTCACCCTCCATGTGCCGAAGGCGATGATAGGCGTTCTCGACCGGCCGATGGTGCACTATACGCTCGAGGAAGCCGGAGAAGCCGGCATCCGCGAGGCGATCTTCATCACCGGCAAGAACCGCCGGATGGTGGAGGAGTACCTTCCCCACGCCGACCTGCCGCTTTCTTACTTATTCACGGAGCAGGAAAACCCCATCGGGAACGCAGACGCCATCTACCAGGCGCAGAAGTTCCTGGAGCGCGAGCCGGTGGCCATCGCCTTCTCGGACGACCTGTTGATCCACACCACTCCCCCGCTCAAGGCGCTCATATCTTTTTTCAACAAAGTGCAGGAGCCGATCCTGCTCCTCGAGCGCGTGCCGATGAAGGACGTTTCGAAGTACGGCGTCGTGAAGGCCGCCCTTTCAAAGAAACACCCCGGTCTGTATGAGATCTCGGACATAGTGGAAAAACCGACACCCGCCAAAGCGCCCTCGAACCTCACGGCCATCGGGCGCTACATCATCACGCCGCGCGTCTTCGAGCTTATTAAGACGCTCTATCCCCCGAAAGCAGGCGTCGAGATAGGCATCACGGACGCCCTGAAGCTCTACATCAAGGAGGGCGGCGCGATATACGGCTGGCTTTTTCCCGGGTTGCGGTTCGACTGCGGCACGAAGCTCGGCCTCGCCAAAGCGCAGATCTATCTCGGCCTGAACCATCCGGAGTACCGGGAGGAGATAAAAAAATATTTGAGGGGCCTTACGTTCTAGCGAGGTCCTACAGCTCCCAGTTCGATGCCGCGAAGATGCCGAGCGCGGCGAAAATGAGCACGGTGGTCGCGCGGAGCACGTAGAAGGGCGTGAGCGCGCCTTGCATGTGCGCGCGGAGCGCATCGCTTCCCAGAACCACGAGGAGCAGAAGCAGTGCTGCCTGCATGAGAAAGCCGATCGGCAGGAGATTGACCGCCCAGAAGAGCTGGAAGACAAGGAACGCAAGCGCCCAGACGAGCACGCGGCGCCGCTTCCATTCATCCCACACGGAAGCCGCCTCCTCCGTGCCGGGGACTCCGAGAAAGAGGTTGTCACGCATCACGCCCAAAAACTCCCGGAAGAGGAGGGTCGATGCCGCAAGAAAGAGCGCGGCGACAAGGAGCAGCCGCAGGGCGTCGCGCGGAGCGGCGTACCAGAAGGAAAGCATGAAAACGCCCAGAAAAAGCCCCGCGTAGAGAAGGAGATAGCGACCGGAGCGATGGACGAACGCCAGGTCCTTGATACCCATAAGAAGAAAGAAGAGCGCCGCGAGGAAAGCGGCGAGGAGTTCGCCGATGCCGGAGAAGAGCGGCAGGAGCGCCGGCGCGAGAGCCGAAAAGCCTAGCGAGAGGCCGAGAAGCACAAAAAAGGAACGCAGCAGTTTTCCCGGCTGGAAGAGCGGCTTGAAATACAAGAAAAGCGCGAGCAATGCGAAGAGCCAGCCGGGCAGCCAGAGCCAGCCCAAGCCGAAGGCAAGGCCCTTAAGCGCTAAAGACCAGTGCGCCTTCCTTAAAATTAACCTTAACCTTTCCCCCATGCTTGAATTCGCCGCGAATGATGCGATCGGCAAGCTTATCCAGAATGACCTTCTGGATGAGCCGTTTTATGGGCCGAGCACCGAACTCGGGACTGAAGCCATGCTCGGCGAGATACTTTCTGGCCGCGGGCTCCACCGCGAGCTTGATGTTCTTGTCGGTGAGACGCTCCTTGAGCTCCTCGAGCTGAATATCGACGATCGCCTCAATGTCCTTCGGCGTGAGCGGGTTGAAGACGATGGTCTCGTCGATGCGGTTCAGGAACTCCGGCCGGAAGGTGTCGCGGAGCGCTTCGCCGATCTTCTCTTTATAGTCTTCAACCGCCTGCTCCTCCACGCGCGCCCCTTCGTTCGTGCCCGCGAAACCGAGGTTCGAATACTCGCGGGAGATCTCGCTTCCCACGTTCGAGGTCATGATGATGATCGAGTTCTTGAAGTTCACCGTTTTACCCTTGCCGTCGGTGAGCCGGCCGTCATCGAGCACTTGAAGCAAGAGGTTAAAAACCTCGGGGTGCGCTTTCTCGATCTCATCGAACAGGATGAGGCTGTAGGGCCGGTGGCGGATGGTCTCGGTGAGCTGGCCGCCCTCCTCATAGCCCACGTAGCCGGGCGGCGAACCGATAAGACGCGCCACGGCATGCCGTTCCATGTACTCGGACATGTCGATGCGGATCAGGGCCTTCTCGTCGTTGAACATGAACTCGGCGAGCGTTTTCGCGAGCTCGGTCTTACCCACGCCGGTGGGCCCCAGGAACATAAAGGATGCGAGCGGCCGGTGTTCGTCCGAAAGTCCCGCGCGCGCGCGGCGGAGCGCGTTCGCGACCGCTTCGAGCCCCTCTTTCTGGCCGATCACGCGTTTCCGAAGCTCGTCTTCGATATGCACCAGCTTCTCGGTCTCGGACTCCAGCATCTTCGAGACCGGAATACCGGTCCACTGCGACACGACCGCCGCGATATCCTCTTCGTCCACCAACTCCTTCAAGAACGCGTCCCGGCCTGATTTCGTGCCCGTTGTGGTGAAATACTTTTTCTCGAAGGCCTTATGCTCGCGCTCGGCTGCCGGCAGTTCACCGTAGAGGATCTGCGCTACGCGCTCGAGATCCGCCGCCCGTTCGGCTGTCTCGGCTTCGCGGCGGAGCGACTCGATGCGGCTCTGGAGATTATGGAGCGTCTCGAAGGTCATCTTCTCGCCGCGCCACTTGCCGGAGAGCTCGTCGTTCCGCTCCTTCTGCGTCTTCAACTCCTTCTCGATCTCCTTGAGGCGCGCTTCCGCGGCCTTGGTGCGCTCCTTCAAGAGCGCCTGCTTTTCCACTTCGCGGTTCGTGATCTCGCGGCGGAGCCGTTCGATCTCCTTGGGCACGCTGTCGGTTTCGAGCCGGCGGATGG
>CAZUVI010000046.1:0-5002 GCA_964623795.1 uncultured Candidatus Saccharibacteria bacterium
GACGTTAATCGAGGCCGGAACCGAATTTCCTGCTTGATCAACCGCCCAGGCGATCGCGAGGAAGACGACCGCGAGTCCTGCGACCCCGTTCAAGAGGCGCTTCGTGCGCTCGATGCGTGCGCGCCGAGCGGCGCTCGCGGAACCCGCAGTGTCGTTCTCGACCTCGAACTGCTGTGCTTGGCGCTGCTCCTCTTGGATGCCCACGCCGAGCATGCGGGCCCAGCCGAGTGCGGCAATGGCCCCTGTCGAGGAGAGGATAATTACGAGGCCCATGCCGGCAAAGATCTTCCGGAGATCCCAGTGCTCGAGGATCTCCTTCGAGAAGGTGAGGAGCGCCATCCAGCCGATGAGCGGCAGCACGAAAATGGTGACCGCAAGGAGCGCCTTCTCCCAGCTCAAGGAGAGGAACCAGTCCGCGCTCCACCAGGCGCTCGCGATCGCGATGCCCGCCGCGAGGACGAAGAGGAGCCCCCACCGCCGCCCGCGCACCTGGCGCGCCCGGAGGCTTGCTTCCGACTCGCCCGTCGAGGCGATCTCCTGCTCGGTCGCGATCTTCCGCGCGGTGAGCAGGTGCTCTTCCGTCTCGAGACGACGGATCTCCACGTCCGCCTCCAGCCGCGCCTTCTTGACCTTGAGGTCGCGCATCCTCTCCCAGCCCGCGCTAGGAGCCCTGAGCTGCTTGCTCTCGCCGAGCACCGTCATCCTCCTTGCGCTGCACAATCACGATCGAAATATGGCCGCCCCAGACGACGGGCGGGTCGTCGGGGCCGTCTCCATCGAGGACGATGGTAAATGCATCCCTGGGAATGTCTTTAGCCTTCATCGGACCTTGCGCCCCGTGTAGAAGCGGTTGTCCTTGTCTCTCACCGTGACCGCGTTTCTCTTCCACGTCGCGCCGGCCAGGCCGAACGTCGCCGCGAGTCCGAGGAGGTCGCCGCCCGAGGGCGACCACTTCTTCTCGCGTACGAACTCCCCTCTCCGCCGCGCTCCCGATGAGGTCCTGATCGTCGTCTCTCTTCCCACGCCTCGTCCTCCTCTTGGTCGGCCTGGTTGCTCCGGGCGGGTCGGCCGCTCCCACGCCGGAGAGCCGCATGACTACGCGGCCCGGTTCTCCCGCTTCCTGCGGCGGTACTCCCGCATGTACTTCCGCTGGTACTCCCGCCGCTTCTCCTCCGCCTGCTCGCCGTGGGCCTTCTCCCACCACTCGAGCCAGTACTTCCTGCCCTGGGCTTCCGCCTCGGCCTTGGCCTCCCGGCGGAGCTCACGCTTGTAGAGGCTGCTCGCCATGGGCGAGCAGCCTCGGCAGTACTTGCGCAGAGCCCTGCCCCGTTGGCAGTGCTCGCAGCGCTTTGCGGGGCTCTCCATCCCGTCTCCTCTCCGTCAGGAATGAAAACGCGCCGGCCAGCGAGGCCGGGCGAATGGACGGAAATGGACGGGCCGAAGGAATCGGCCGAGGAATGACGCGGGCCTGAGCAGGCCCTATGACGTGAAGGATGAGCTAACTACTGAGCACGAGTGTAGGCCGCCTGCGTCCTCTTTGTCAATGGGTGGCCACTCGACTTTCCCTCTTACGCCTCAAGGTTCTCTCCTCTGCAACCAGAATGCCGGTGCTGCGAGACGATAGACCTCCTCCCTACCACGCCCCTTAGTGTCAACGCCGTGAGAGATGAGTCTCGCACCTCATGCCGCTCGACCGCTATGCCCCTCTTCAATTTGTTCAATATCCAACACCTCTTTCCCTATGAGCTCTTCGACGCGTGCAAGGTCTTCGAGGAGTTGCTGTTCCTGCTGCTCTGCCTTCCCGGAGCGGGCGCCGCCGCTTCGCACTGCCTTAAGTTCCGCCTCCATGTCGCGCCGGAGGACGACAAAACCGCGCCGCACCGCCTCTTCCGCCTCGCGTATCTCCTTCTCGATCGCCCTGTGCTTTCGCCGCCCGCGGACCGCAAGCGAGGCAGTCGCCGCAGTAAGTCCTAGTGCAAGTGCAAACAGCGCGATCGCGAACGCGAGATAGAGCGTTTCGCGGCTCACGCGCGTAGCGCCGAACCGGAACGCCGTCTGCTCGACGGCGAGCTCGATCTGGGGACTGGGCGGGCTTACCGCATCTTCTACTTTCGTCTGCGCCCAGAGCGCGTAGCGACCCGCAGGAAGGAACGTGTAATGCCGATACAACCACTCCCCGCGCTCATTGGGAATCACGGTATAGCTTGACGCCTCGCCCGTCCCGAGATTCTGCACGTAGAGGAGGATCTCCGCGTCCTTCATGCCGGTTCTCCCGCCGGCGTAGAAGATCTCCTCGTTCGTGATCGCCCGCGAAACGGTGGTGATGTTCGGCGGCGGGAGCGTCTCCTCCGCGGCGACAGGCCGGGCCATGAGAAGAAGAGCGCCGAGGGCGAGAAGCAGAACGAGCGCGCCGTACTTCCCGCGATACCGCTTCAATTCCTCGATCTGCGCCTTGACATGCTCCGGAAGCCGCCTCTCGCTCCGCGCCCGATCCAGTCGCTGATGCCAGCGCCAGACGTGCCAGGCGGCGTACCCCGCAAGCGCAAGAAGGAGCGCGAGGAGCGCGAGCGTGAGGGGATGAGTCGCGTAAAAGACGAGCGGCGTTACCACAGATACTCGCGTAACTTCCTCGCGGATGTTTCCGGCCCTATCATAGGCGCGCATGACGACATCATAGGTCCCGAGTTCCAACCTAAGCTCACGCAGGTCTCCGGCCGTTTCCACAAAGAGAGGGCCTGCGTCTTCTCCCGCCTGCTGCGCCTCGCCGCCCGGCGAGAGGGGGATGATGGCGTACTCGTACCGATCCAGGCCCGAGTGCCGGTCAGTGGTTTTGAACTCGACGAAGAGCGTTTTGTTTGTGGTCCGATTGGCGGGGACCACGCGGATGGGAAACGACGCCGGCGGGTCAGTGTCGATGTTGATCGCAACATGCGTCACGCCGCCCCACACGCCTCCGCGCAGCGCCTTGATGTGAAAATAATTCGTGCCGCTGGGGAGACCTCCGTACCGCACCGAACGCCGTGCCCCCTCGGAGATGTTATCCGGCAGCGTAAGTGGTTCCCCGTCCACGACGTAGCTGTAGCCCTCCGCGGCTGCGTCATCCCTGTCCGTCCATATAAACACCGCGTCCCCGGCGGCATACCACTTGTCGGGGTCAGGATGGCTCGAGGACACCACGATCGGACCGGCGGGCGGAGGAAGTACAAAGGCGTACAAGCCGTTCCGGGTGTCGCGGAGAGCGTCCGTCCCCAATCCATCATGCTTCAGGACGCGCGATCCGTCGGCAAACCGGACGAGCGCTACGCCGGTTTGCCGCGCGCGGAAGGTAATTGACGCAATGACGCTCCCCGAGGTGGTGATCCCTCCGGGGATGCCTCCCTGAAGCCGTATGACGCCGCGCGCGTTGTCAACCGACGGCTGGCGAGTCCACGCTTCGATAACGGACTGCCCGATCGAAGGGGAGACCGCCTGGAGTTTCTCCGGGGGGAACTGAAGAACTATATCCAGGACGTTTATCGGCTCCCCTTCGGAGTCGAGGAGGACTTGCACCTCGAACGTTCCACCCACTGTAAATGTGCCGGCCGGAGGGCCAAGTGAAAGCGTTGCGGCCCGCGATCCGCCCGGCACTCCCGCAAGGAACAGCACGAGCGCCACCGAGCCGAGGAGTCGGCGCTTCGCGCGCAGAGAGAGCCACGCTGCCGCCGCGACACCGAAGAGGGAAAGGAGCGCCTTCCCCGCAGCCGCGCCGGAGCGGTAGACGGTAACGACCGCCTCGCCTCCCTCGTACCCTATTGCCTTGAGCTGGATCGCCCACGCGCCCGAGGGAACGGCCTCTGGAAGCACCGCGGGCCGCCACGCTCCCCACGTGACCCACGAGCGAGTTCGCATCCGCATCTCGCCGACTGCGCCGACGTCTTCCGGCTGCGCGAAGACCAGCGTCGTCCCGGTGAGGGGATCCCGCGTGATCGACACGTTGGCGATGCGCGGCTCTTCGCCGCCCGTCGGGACGCGCCCTCCCGGCGCGCCCGCGCGCACTGCGACTTCGCGCCACCCTCCCGTCCCCTCGCTCTTCGTTCCCTTTCCGTCGGCAAGATAGAACTCCGCGCTCCGCACCAAGAAGGCACCCGTTCCTTCCGCCTTCGCGCCGAACACCAGCGTGATCAGTTCCTGATCCTCGCCAGAGAAGGGCGGCGCTGCTCCACCTGCCAGTCGCACGACGCCCCCCCGTTCAATACGCGGCGTCCCCGGTTCCCACACCGACGCGAAAGAACGCGCGGCAGAAGCGCGCCGAAACTCAAGCATCTCGAAGGGGTAGTCGAGCGCGACGCGAAACGCGTTGAGCGGCGCGTCGCTTGAGACGAGCACGCGCACCTCGATCTCCGAGCCGGGAGCCACCGAGGACGCGCTCGGTACGAGTTCCACGCGTGGAGCGCTCTCCGCGCGCGCCCAGGTTCCCCCGCCCACGAGAACGAGGAGAAGCGCGAGACCGGATAGTGCGACAAGCGGCTTAAGAGCGGTCATGAAGCGGAGCGATCGGTCCAATGGTAAAAAAGGACGGACACGTCGGCGATGTCCACGTTCTCGTCGCCGTTTAAATCATGCCGCAGCGCATCCGATCCCGTCTTTCCGAACCAGAAGAGAAGAATGCTTAAGTCCTGGACATCCACCTTCCCGTCGCGGTTGAGGTCCGGGCTTACGGCAGGAGGAGGAACCACAACGGTCGGTAAGGGCAGAGGTAAGGGCAAGGGGAAGAAGACGAACTTCTGGTTGCCTCCGCCGGACGAAGGAGGCGGCGCGGGGGGTGGCACGGGGGTGCACTGCGAGGTATCAAACGCGCAGTCGGCGTTGCAGGTTAATGTGCCGCCGGCGAAACCGCGGCTCACGCAGGTTGCGCCGCCCAGCTCCTCGGGCGGCCCCGGGTCGCACTGCTCATCGATTTCCACGATGCCGTTGCCGCACACGCCCGGCACCTTGGCGGTAACGGACACCTGCGCCGATGCGG
>CAZUVI010000047.1:0-4915 GCA_964623795.1 uncultured Candidatus Saccharibacteria bacterium
CATGGCGGCGGACCTCTTCGAGACCTACGCGGTCACGACCGTCGCGGCGATGCTCTTGGGGAAGCTTCTCGGCATCAACGGCGCAATGGTGGAGTTCCCGCTTGTCGTGGGAGGTCTTGCGATCCTCGCCTCCATCCTTGGCACGTTCTTCGTGCGCCTGGGGAACTCCAAAATGATCATGGGCGCGCTCTATAAAGGCCTTATCGCCGCGCTCGTCATTTCGGCGGCGCTCTTCTACCCGGCCGCGAAATATTACTTCCCGTATAACACCTGGAACATCTATTTGAGTTTGCTCGTAGGGCTCGCCGTCACCGTTCTCATGGTTCTCGTGACCGACTACTACACGGCCAAGTCCTACCGCCCGGTCCGCGCCATCGCGAAGGCATCGACCTCCGGCCACGGCACGAACATCATCATGGGGCTTGCGGTCGGCATGGAGTCGGTCGCGCTCCCCATCGTGGTCATCATTGCGGCTATTCTCGCGAGCTACTGGCTTGCGGGCATCTACGGCATTGCGCTTGCCGCTGTCGCGATGCTCTCTGTCGCCGGCATCGTGATCTCGATCTACGCTTTTGGTCCCATCACCGACAACGCCGGCGGCATCGCGGAGATGTCCGAGGCGCCGGCCGCGGTGCGAAAGATCACCGACGCCCTGGACGCGGTGGGAAACACCACCAAGGCGGTCACTAAGGGGTACGCCATCGCCTCGGCCGCCCTGGCGGCGCTCGTGCTCTTCGCAAGCTACGTCGAAGAACTCGGGGCGTCGGCGAAGCAGGTCGCGTTCGAACTCTCGGACCCGAACGTTCTGGTCGGCCTCCTTCTCGGCGCGGCGCTGCCGTATCTCTTCGGTTCCATTCTGATGCGCGCGGTTGGCAAAACGGCGGGCGTCGTGGTGGAAGAGGTGCGTCGGCAGTTCCGCGAGATCAAGGGCATCATGGAGGGCAAGGCCAAGCCGGACTACGGCCGCGCGGTGGACATGGTAACCAAAGCCGCGCTCCGCGAGATGGTGCTCCCCGCGCTCCTGCCCGTCCTCGCCGTGGTCGCGGTGGGGCTCATCTTGGGCGCGGAAGCGCTCGGAGGGTTCCTCATGGGAACGATCGTCTCGGGCCTTTTCGTGGCGCTCTCGATGACGACGGGCGGCGCCGCGTGGGACAACGCCAAGAAATTCATCGAGGACGGCAACTACGGCGGCAAGGGTTCCGAAGCGCACAAGGCGGCTGTTACGGGCGATACGGTGGGCGACCCCTACAAGGACACGGCCGGTCCCGCGATCAATCCGCTCATCAAGGTGATCAATATCGTGGCGCTGCTTCTCGTGCCGTTCCTGTAGTCGGAAAAGAAAAACATGAAGAGGTCGATTGCAAAGCTTCCTCATTCGGAGGTTAGGATCGAAATATCGTACACGGCCGAGGAGTTCGCGCCGTATTGGGACCGCGCCAAAGAGCGCGCGCTCTCCGGCGTGCGCATCAAAGGGTTTCGCCCCGGCATGGCGCCCAAAGAGCTTGCAGAGGCGGGCATTGATCATGACAACGTGCTGAACGAGGCAGTGGAAGAGGCCGTGAAGAGCGCGCTCAATGCGGTCGGCGGCGAAGAGAGGCTCAGATTTCTCGGCTCGCCGAAGGTCGAGGTCAAGGAGCACGATAAGGGTTTGGCGTTCACCATACAGGCCGCTGTCTTTCCGGAGGTGAAACTCGCCGACTACAAAAAGATCGCTCGCGCGGTGATGCGGGAAGAGCGCGAGATCGCGGTGGACGACAAAGAAGTGGAGGACTCGGTTGCCTGGCTCTTAAAGTCCCGCAAGGCGGAGACGCTCACGGACGAGTTCGCAAAAAGCGTCGGCGAATTCAAGGACGCGGCGGACCTCAAGGCAAACATTCGCGAGGGGCTCATGACGGAGAAGACCGTGCACGAAGCCGACCGGAAACGCGCCAAGGCGGTCGAGGAGATCATAACGGCGTCAAAACTCGACCTGCCGGAAGTGATGGTGGAGCGCGTGGCTGACGGACTCGTGAGCGAGCTTAAGGCGATGCTCGAGTCGGGCGGCGCGAACTTCGACGAGTACGTGCAAAAGCATTATACCGACACGGCGGGTCTGCGCGCGCACCTTCGGCCGCGCGCCGAGGCGAACGTTGCGAGCAATCTGGTGATCCACGCGATCGCAGAGAACGAGCACCTGGAGCCGACGCCCGAAGAAGTGGAGGAAGAAGCGGCACAACTCGCTCCGCAGCTCAAAAATTCCTTTGACAAAGGGAAAATTCTTGAGTACAGTTACGGAAAACTCCAGACCGAAAAGGTCTACCGTTTTCTTGAGGCGCAGAAATAAATTTTATGATTATTCCGACCGTCATCGAAAAAGGCCAGTACGGCGAGCGAGCGTATGACATCTACTCCCGCCTGCTTAAGGACCGCATCGTTTTCCTGGGCGGGCCGGTTACGGACCAGGTCGCGAACTCCGTAGTGGCCCAGCTTATCCTCCTGGAGCATGAGGACGCAAAGAAGGACATCAAGCTCTATATCAACTCGCCGGGCGGCTCCGTTACGGCCGGTCTCGCCGTCTACGACGCGATGCAGTACGTGAAGCCCGACGTGGCGACCGTCTGCGTAGGGCTTGCCGCCTCGATGGGAGCGGTGCTTCTTGCGGCCGGCAAGAAGGGCAAGCGTTTCGTTTTGCCGAACTCGGAGGTTTTGCTCCACCAGGTGATGGGCGGCGCGGAGGGTCAGGCGGTGGAGGTGGAGATCGCCGCGAAGCACATCATTCGCATGAAGGACCGCCTGAACCAGATCCTCGCGAAGCACACGGGCCAGCCGCTTTCGAAGATCGAAAAGGACACCGACCGCGACTTCTTCCTTACTGCGCCGGAAGCGAAAGAATACGGCTTAGTGGACGAAGTCATCAAAGGGAAGCGGTAACAGAAAAAAAGCGGCTCCCGTTGACGCGAGCCGCTTTTTTCTTTATAAGAAACGCAGCTCTCACTTATTCCTTAGGAGGTGCGCTGGTGAGGAAAAGCCGGATAGAGCGCGCGCTCGTGCCGTGGATACCGTGCATGGTCACGGGGCTCCGCGTCGTGCTCGCGCCCATCATCGCCTATCTCTATGCCTACGGCTTCGTCGTCGCGGCAGTCGCGCTCTTTGCGATCGCCGTCTGGACCGACTGGCTGGACGGAGTACTTGCGAGGGTTCTCCGCGTCGTGTCGGATTTCGGGGCGTTCTTCGACGCGACGGCCGACAAGATACTCGTACTCTCGCTTCTCTTCGTCGCCGGTAGCGCGATACAACCGACGCTCAACTTCTGGTTGGGGGCAAGCTCCATGCAGGCGGTCTGGGCGCTTGTCGCGATCGAGGCGGCGCTCACCGCACTCCGCCTCCCGCGGCTTTTCTTTCCCCAGGTGAACGTACATGCCGGGAGGATGGGGAAGTACAAGCTGGTGACGGAAGCGGCCGTGGTCCTTGAGGTTATGATCCTTGGGAGCGCGGAACTCCTTCCCGTCGCCATCGGCCTCGGCATCCTTTCGCTCATCGAACACCTCGTGCATTATCGCCTGCCTGTCGGCCCGCTTCGCCAAAGCTCCAGCGAGGCGAGCAGGCACGGCAAGCATGGTTCGACAGGCTCACCATCCTGAGCGAAGTCGAAGGAATGAAGTCAGCCCCGTCCGCGTTTCGCGGACGGGGCAGTCATTTATCTCTTTAAGCAGTGTTACATTATAACACGCCATGGCGTGTTATAATGTAACGCCTCCGTTTTGTTCCGCTTTATCAAATATTCTCATTTCAAGCTAAAATAAAGGGGCAATGAAAAAAGCGGAGAACAATGCGCTTATGGGAACGATCCTTTCGCGCGGCGTTGCCGAGATCATCGAACGCGACCATCTGGAACAGGCGCTTCGTTCGGGCAAGAAACTGCGCGTCAAATTCGGCATCGATCCGACCGCTCCGGATCTCCACCTGGGGCATACCGTGCCGCTCCGGAAGCTCCGCCAGTTCCAAGATGCCGGCCACAAAGCGGTCCTTATTATCGGCGATTTTACCGCCGCGATCGGCGACCCTTCCGGCCGCTCCGAGACCCGGAGGCCTCTTACGGATAAGGAGGTGCGGCAAAATATGAAGGCGTACCTCGCGCAGGCGGCGAAGGTGATCGACGTCAAAAAAGCGGAGGTGCGATGGAACAGCGAATGGCACCGGAAGGAGGGGTCGGCGGCGATGCTCAAGCTCGCAGCTGCCTCGACCATCCAGCAGGTGCTTGAGCGCGCGGACTTCAAGAAGCGCCTCGACGAGCAGCAGGATATCTCGGTTCTCGAGATGCTCTACCCCTTGTTTCAGGGGTACGATTCGGTGAAGGTAAGCGCGGATGTAGAGATCGGCGGCACCGATCAGACGTTCAATCTGCTCATGGGGCGCCGCGTACAGCGCCATTTTGGCCTTCCGGAGCAGGACGTGGTGACCCTTCCCCTCCTTGAGGGGACGGATGGCATCCGCAAGATGTCGAAGAGCTTCGGGAACGTCATTCCGCTCCGGGCGGCTCCGACGGATATGTTCGGCAAGGTCATGGCCGTGCCGGATGCGCTTATTAAAAAATATTTTGAGCTTCTGACGGACGTTGCGCCCGCGATAACGCTTCAGCCTCGCGATGCGAAGCTTCTCCTGGCGCGCACGATCGTTGGCATCTACCATGGCGAACGGGCGGGCAAAGCGGCCGAGGAGGAGTTCGTGCGCGTCTTCTCGCGCAAGGAGTTGCCCCGGCAGCTGCCGGAGATACGCTTGCCGACCGCGGACATGACGGTCGTGGAGGCGGTTCTTGCGTCCGGCCTTGCGAAGAGCCGAAGCGAGGCGCGCCGGCTCGTGATGCAGGGCGCGGTGCGCGTGAATAACGAGGTCAAAAAGGATCCCGACGCGCGCATGCGGTTTTCGGGCGGGGAGG
>CAZUVI010000048.1:0-4825 GCA_964623795.1 uncultured Candidatus Saccharibacteria bacterium
TGGGGGAAGAAAATTTTTTAATCATGGAAACTGCGTTAGTAATCATATTTTTCATAGCATTTCTGTTCTTTTTCGGAAATCGGTCTAACTCAAATATGCGACCTTGGGTGCGTTGGGTTGGTTGGGGTATGTTTGCGATTTGGATTCTTTCCAAAATTTTTAGATAAATCGTATGAATATCACGAACCAAAATGTAGAAAAATATGCGGAAGAAATGCTTGCCACGATGAGCGAGTATTTTGAGTCCACCGATGAATTCAAGAAAAACTTTGAGCAGAACAAGGTAGGCATTTCTTCCGAAAAAATAAACTATTGTTTGGAAAAGTTTTTGCACGCCGAGTTTGATTACGGAACGCCCGGAATTCGTGGCTTGGGACGCGCGTCCGATTATTGGCCTCGCCTCGCTGGATATTTCAGAAGCGCATTTTCCAAGTTGAGTGTAGAGAAAATGAGAGAATTGGACGCGCTCATTACAAGCATGATAATGAAGTGCTACCTTTATTCTTTTCTGATTTCCGACAAAAAAGCCGAGCCGTCTAATATCAAAACTGGCGAACAGCTTTACGAAAAGTGGATACCGCAGATATATATGTTTGATTTGGGTGGTATAAGCGATGATATTATGAATATGCTGTTCGCCATTATCAAGAAAGACCGCGATGGTATTAAGGATTTTTTCAAACAGAATGGAATGACGCCGGGCTTTTTTGGCGGTGCCGACAAAACCGATGAAATTCTGAATGGATATGTTGGTGCTGGGTTGGTAATGCGAATAATAGAAAGCGCAAAAGCGTAAAAATATATGTCGCAAAAAGATAAAAACATTGAATACAAAAATCCGCCAAGTCATTATCCTGACTGGAGTGTTTTTAATGAGCCACATGGCCAAAAACAGCCCGGCAGGTTTCATTCCGATATTCTTGTTTGTAAAAATGAAAGTTGTGGTTCTCATGGTAAAGCGATTAGCGAACGCGAATCTTTTTATCTTTTTGCGAAACAACCGATTTGGAAACGCATTGCTTCTCTTGCAAATCTTTACATTTGTCCATTCTGTGGTGGGAAAGATTTGGAGCCACCGTTTGGGATGAATGCAAGGGTTTGAATGCCGCCAAAGAAAAACTTGAAATTGTCAGCAGTGCGGCTCCGCCGCCTTTCCGAATTTTCGCGGGGGGAATTCCTCGCCGCCGCAGGCGGCGAAATGCGTTCGGACTAATTCAAGAATACTGCACAAAAACTTTAGTTCTCGTCTTTTCCCGAGAGAGGAATCGAACGGGAAGGGGGTCGGGGAAACGGGAGTTTCCCCGTGGCGGAAATACTAAAACCGATGGGTTTTAGGGAGCGCGAAGCGCGACGTTCGCTTCCTCTCGAGGGCACCGTTTGAATTTTTGAAGCGCTCGGCGACTTCCTGAAACGGAGATTTCAGCGTAATTGCGAGGTTTTTCCCCTCGACGAGCCGGTTCGAGGTGATCTCGGTGATGAGATCGCGCTTTTCGGCCGGCGGAGCGAACCTGTAGCTTAAATACGCGCTCCCGGCGAGTTCGAGGAGCGCGGCCAGGCGCCGGGGGGTTGCGGCGATCCTGGCCTCGGCCGTCGCGAGTTTCTCGTCGAGCCGTTTCTCCTCCAGCAAGAGCGTCGCGCGGCGCTCCTCAAACGCGTCCTTTCCGAGGACGCGGTCGAGATAGGCATCGGTGAGGCGCGTGAGACGCTCGAGCAGAAGCGCCGCGGCTATGGCATCGAGATCCAGATCCGCGACGTGACGCTCTTCGCGGAGCGCCAGGAGCTTTTCATTCGGAGGTTCTACAAGGACGAGGCCGAGAGCGGCGTTGAAGAGAACCGGCGAGAGCTACGGAAGCTGCTCCGGGACTGCCGGGCCGGCCGGGTCGGGAGGGTGATCATCCCATCCCTCGACCGCCTCTCACGGGACGTCCGATTAGCCGAGAACCTCTTTCACGAGTTCGAGAAATGCGGGGTACAGGTCCTCATCGCCGACATGCCGACCTACAACGGCAAGGACCGGAAGGACGTGCTGATCCGGCAGATCAGAGAAGCGATCGCGGAGGAAAACCGGAAGGACATCATCGAGCGGCTCTGGAAGGGCCGCCAGGAGCGGGTACGGCGGGGGCTACCGCCCGGCGGGAACGTCCCCTACGGTTACCAGCGCAATGGCAAGCGTCTCGTCGCCGACGAGGCCGAGGCGGAGATCATCAGGGCGATCTTCGAGCTGCGAGAGGAAGGTCTCTCGGGATCGTTGATCGCTGCCGCCCTGAACGGGAAGGGGTTCGGCCGCCGCAACAGCAAGCCGTGGACGCAGCGTCAGGTCGCCGAGATCATCAGCCGGCGCGCCTTCTATCGCCATGGTGTTCTCCGGTACGGGGACGCGACGGGGCAAAACGAAACGCTCGCCCTGGTTGAGGAGCGAGCGTAGTGAGCGCCGCTTTGGAGAGAGGCGCTGGCCCTTCCATTCTGGCGGATCGCGAAAGACGGTCAAGGGAGGAGGGCGCATGAGAGGGCGAACGAAGTGGTCTCTGCTTCTCGGGGTGATGGTGCTCACGGCGGCCTGCGCCACGGCACCGGTGGAACTGCCTACGGGCGCCGTGAAGATCGACGCCGGGATTCCCGCGGTCGGGACGAAGTGGGTCACGAAGGCGATCGACCATCAGAGCGGTGGCGCCACCGAGCAGACCTGGATCGCGGTGGAGGTGGCGTACCCGGGCCGAGTGGTGTACAGCACCACCGACGGGACGGACACCCGCGTGTTCGACAAGGCTACAAGGAACTGGATCGCTACCCTGCGAGACGGTAAGGAGCGCGCTGCGGCGTCGCCCGACGATGGCACCTTCGCATGGCCGCTCTGGGTCGGGAGGTCGTGGATGGCGAGCTACACCTACCACGACCTCGAGCGCGGCCGCACCTGGAACCCCGTCCAGACGTGGTGGAAGGTCGCCGCGTACGAGGACGTGACGGTTCCGGCCGGGAAGTTCAAAGCATTCCGCCTCGAATCAACACCCGGGACGAACAACGCCACGCAGATCACCTTCTGGTACGCGCCGGAGGTGAAGCTCACCGTGAAGCATGTGATGGAGCGGACCTCGGGCCACTACCTGGGCTACGGGAAGGTCACCACCGAAGTGGTCAAGTACGAGCAGCCGCGGTGAGCGAGAACGCAAGAATGGGGCGGAGGACGTGGTGGCTGAGCGTGCTCCTGCTTGCTGGCGTGTTCTTTGCGGGATGTTCCGGAACCGGGTCCGGCCCCAGCGAGAAGCAGGTACGCGATAACTGGGACGGATACGTCAGATACGCCGAGTCTCTTGGCGGCTGTCCCGACGTCAAGATCACCGACGTCAAAGTCGTCGGCACCAGCGTCGAGGGCACGTCAGCCGAAGTCATTCTGCAGGTGTCGGGCGACTGGATCTCGAAACGCGACCCAGGTTACTTGGCCGGTCCTTGCTGGAAGTTCTCGCGTTCCAGGGGTCCAAAGCAGACGGTCGAGCGCCGCCTGGCCTACAAGAAGTTCGATACAGGATGGCGGCTGGACCGTACGGACGACCCTATGGTGAAGTACCCGCGGTAGCGCGTGGTGAGACCGCACGGACGGCGTAGATCGCGAAGCCGGAGCGCGCTCCTTCTCGTCGTACTCCTCGCCGCCTGTGCGACGATCCCGGCCGTGAGCGGCCGGCCGATCCAGCCAGAGGACCTGCCGCGCCTCAAGGGGAATTGGGAAGGGTACTTGGTCGGACGCACCGGCCAGCAGCAGATGTCGCTTGTGATCGAGTATGTCCACCCGGGCAATCCCATCGGGACCGTGACCCGTGACGGCACGGAACTCCAAGGGCGCGTGATTTCATACTCCGCTCGCCTTGAGGACGGCAAGCTCGTCCACCGGTGGGGCGCGGCGCAGGGCGGGAGGCATCTCACGTTCACGCGCTACAATCCCGAGAGCGAGGAGCTCTTCGGCACTACGGTGGGAGGGTTTGAGGGGATCGAGGGGGCGGCGTATCTGAAGAAACAGAGGTAGGAGCGAGGTGTGCCTGAGCACGGGTGAAAAGCCTCACTCACGGCGGAGGATTCGCCCTTGGCCTTCACGCAAGCGGTCGCCTTTTCGCGGCGGAGTCTCGACTACGACTTTGCTTCGCCTTCGATCCGCCCCAGTTCCTTCTCCACGAGTTATTCGGCCCTCTCGAGATCCTGCGCGAGCTGGCGCAACATTCTCTCTTCCTCTTCCGTAAGGCTCCGGCGACGCTTCGCCTTCTCGAGCGACAGCACGTGCGCACGCACATCCTTCCGAAGCGCGTCAAACGCCTTATCGATCACCCCCTCCGCCCGGTGGACTTCCTGACGCAATTTGCGCCGAAACCGCATGAACCTATACCAGCTGTAGGCGAGAAGAGCGAGCAGGAGAAGGACAAGCGCAACCACTGTCACCGTCACGGTGAGATACATTACGGCCCGTTCCCCGATGCGCCACACCGCCGGCTTTTCAACTGCGATCACAACCTTCTCTGTCGGAACGCTTCGGGCGCCCCGTGCGTCGCTGGCCTCTGCCCATAGTGTCCATGCCCCCTCGCCCAGCTTCTTCTCCGCGACAAATATAAACTCGCCGTTGTTGTCGGCGTTCACCCGGTAACTCTTGGCCTCCTCGCCCTCACGCGCCAGCCAGACGGCAATTTGCCCGGCGGCATACGACGTCTTCCCGCGCACTACAAGCACGTCATCGGGACCAAGCGTCCTCGGATACTCGCTCAACACCGGGGTGGCCAGCGGTTGAACCACGACGTTAATCGAGGCCGGAACCGAATTTCCTGCTTGATCAACCGCCCAGGCGATC
>CAZUVI010000049.1:0-4696 GCA_964623795.1 uncultured Candidatus Saccharibacteria bacterium
GGGGTGAGTTGCTGCCGAAGATAATACAATAAAACTTAAGGGTTGTAAAGAGAAGGAAGAACGGTAGGCACCCCCGCCCCTATTTGCCACTGCAGGATCGCCGGGGATGGGTATATGAGCATGATGACGTTAAGGAGCAGGTTATCGCGGATGGAGTAGCCGACAAAAAACTCAAGCGCGATTATGGAAAGGATCGCGGCCCAGACAGGGATGCGCCAGGCGAGGAAGAAGCCGAGAGCCATAAAGAGAACATCGGAGACGGCGTTGATGACGCTGTCGCCGAAGTAGTCGAGCGAGATGGTCGCCTCGCGGTAGCGGTTGATGATGAGGTCGGTGTTCTCGAAGATCTCCCAAGAAACCTCCATACCGAGCGCGAGGAGTAAGCGCAGGCCGAGCGGCCACTTCCGGCCGACAAGCCAGAGGAGGCCATAGAAGGCGAAGCCGTGGATGATGTGCGAGAAGGAGTACCAGTCCGAGAGCTGTTGGGAGTTCTCGGAGCTCAAGACGACCCCATGCCAAAGCTTCACGAAGCCGCATTTGCAAATGAGGGGCTGGCCCATCACAAGCAGAACGATCGCGAAGAGCGCGAGGATCCCGATGCTGATGAAGAAATATGTTTTCCAGGACAGCTGCATTCTTTATGTGCTACTGAATGTGGAATACGGCGACAGCAGGTGGGCCATGACGATGGTCGCTATGTAGTAGAACCAATGCAGGGCATAGGAATAGATGAAGCCGTTCGGTACCCGCAGGATGAGATACGGGAACACGAACGCGAATGCCATCGCTGCGGCCACGAACCTGGTCACATAACCGAACGGCAATCCGCCGAATGCGAGAATGAGATGCGCTCCTCCGAATAAAAGCGCGCACCAGATCGATATCGCGCGTATGCTGAACCGTTGAGCCGAAAAGGAGAGGACCAGGGCGACAATGAGCAGCTGCTGCAGGAGGATCTCAACGGACTTCGGCAGAAAGTACCACGAGGTAACGACCATAAGCTCCGGCGGCTCCCAGGACTCGGTCCAGATTATCGTCGGCAGGTTGGGAAGTATATATGCAGCGAAGAGGAAGATGGCTCCGAACATGAGAAGCACGAGAGCATAGGTACGGGGACGGTTCTCGCAGGGCTTCCATGTGCGGTAAAGACGCCAGAACGCGAAAACAGCAACTGCGAGCCCCAGCGCGTAATACAGGGCGATCACGACCGGTTCGGCGCTGTAGCTGCGCCGGAATCCGAGCGCAGGCAGCAGACCGTAATAACCGATATCCGCGACGATCCAGAGCACTGCGATCTCTGCGAACGTCCGTATGAGCGGAACTTCTCGCCCGACGCTCGTTGCGCCCGCAGTAAGCAGCATGCCTTAGTCTACCATCACCTCGCGACACCTAAGCCCAATAACTTCCGGGATATCCGCTTACCGCACCGCCTTCTCCAGCTCCTCGCGGGTAAGCGGGAACTCCAGCCCCTTTTCTTTGAGCGCCCCCTTAATGATCTCGGCCGACGAGAGGGGGTCGAAGTATTTCTCTTTCATTTTGTCGAATAGCTCCTTAAGTTCGCCAATTGAAAGTTTAGCGGATGCCTTCCGGAGAAACGCGATCTTTGGCTGTGATTCGAATCCCGCAAGCCGCGCGAACACGATGGGGGAAATGATGCGCTCCATGAACGCGCGCGCGACGAGGTCATCAGTGACCTCCTTCCCAAGCATAGAGCGCCGTATCGCCTCGCTTTCATAGCCGAAGATGTACGGCATCCGCGAGAACGCCCGCTGGGCGTCTTCCTTGCCTCCGGAAAGCGTGCGGAACAGGCCGGTATGGATCGCTCCGAAAGCGATTAGGATGCGGACATCCTGCTTCGCTTTGAACTGCGGCAGCTTTCCCGCGCGGATGTCGGATGCGAGGGAGGCGATCCTGCTCATGACGTACTCTTCACGCTTCACCTGGGTATGAGAGAACTCCTCGATTCTCTGCCGGAACAGTTCGGTCAAATGCGGGAAGCTCTCTTTGAGGAGGTCGATCTCCGTGGATCTTTCTACTGCTTCGAATGTTTCGCGCGCGATCGGATGATCGGGAAGCGGGTCAAGAAACTCCAGTCGGACTTTCGTGTTGTGGATCGGCCGGAGCGTGCCAAGGAAAGATATTTCGTTGCCGTATGTCGGATCCTCCGGCCAGCCGTAGTTCTTTGCAACCTCGGAAGGAGTAAGTTTGCCGTCCGCGACGTCTTGAAAGCGGGCGCGAAGCTCCTCGTCCATACCGATGCTCTCCGGCGCAAATATGTCCGCGCCTCTCATCTTTTCCATGCCGCCGCGCTTATCAGCCCCAGTGAGGTGCGCCGAGAAGAAAAACTCGAAAGAGATCCTCGGGCCTTTCTCGGCCTCTTCTTCCGGGTTCGCGGCTTTCTCGAGAAGCGATGCCGCCTCCGCGGCGTTCCCCGCAAGAAGCGCGGCTCCGAACATCGCCGCCGCGCCCTTCAGGAACTCCCTGCGGTCCATGGCCTCGCTTTCGGGTTTCCACTCTTTTCCTTCCATACGCGCCCATCATAGGAGCAAATGCGTCGTGAGCGCAAATTTCCTATACTGAACACATGGACGTTTCTATGAAGCGCAGGATGTTCGTCGCGGTCCTCCTCCTAGGGACGCTCGCTGTTCTTTTGAGTTTTTCCGTGCTGGGGTTTCCACGATTGGGATGGTTCGAGCAGGAGCAACCCGTTGCCACGAATTACTTGCGAGAGGAGGCGGCCGTTCTTGTCAGTTCCGCAGAAGGGACGGTGGTTCTTCCCATCGAACCGGTACTGTTCGAGTATATCGAGGTCGTTGACGGCTGCGGCCCGTACTTCGAGGGTTCCTGTTTGAATGCGCGCTCCGGGCCCGGTCAGGATTTCGACGTGATAACGAAGCTGCGTAAGGGCATCGTGCTCAAGGTGGGGGGAAAGGTGGTGCGCGACGGGCAAACCTGGTACGTGGTCGTGTTCGATGAGTGGATCCGGTACCCGGAACGCGTGACCGGCGACTGGTATGTGGCCGCCGACTACGTGCGCGTACTTTTTGACGAGGGCGAGCGCGATCTTGCGGACGGAGCCCCCGCGTCGAGCACGAAACGCATCATCGTGGACCGCTCCGAGCAGATGCTCTACGCGTATGACGGGGAGGAGTTATTCATGCAAGAGCCCATCTCCACCGGCATCGAACTTACTCCCACGCCGCGAGGCACCTTTGCCATTTTCAAAAAAACGCCCAGCCGCTACATGCAAGGACCCCTGCCGGGCATCAGTCAAAAGTATTATGACCTTCCCGGCGTGCCGTGGAATCTCTATTTTACCCGCGAAGGTGCGGTCATCCACGGAGCATATTGGCATGATCAATTCGGAAAGCCGTGGTCCAGCGGCTGCGTAAACATGCCGCTTGCGAAAGCGCGGGAACTCTACGCGTGGGCCGACTTAGGCACTACGGTGCTTGTGCGGGATTAGCCGTCAGCTCCTGCCGTCACGGGCATCATCCGGCGCCGGGATCATTTTCGGGTCAATGTCGAATATGCCCTTATCGTATGCATAACGGGGCAACAAATTCGGCTGTTTTAGCAGTCCGTCAACGACGTCGCGCTCCTCATCCTTGAGATACTCGCGTTCGATCCGCCCTGATGCCGTCAGATGTTCAATGGCTGCCCTCCCGCTGGCAAATACGCTGAGAGCAAGATCCTCATTGTTCGGAGGACTATAGAAGGCCGATCCAGTCAGCCGGTCCTCCGGCCCCGGACTTTTGTCATCGATACCAAGAACCCTGCTAGCGGATCTTTTAATATGCCCGGCTAAAGCGGTGTTGACGAAATTATGCCGGAGATTTTTTGTGTAACGGGCGGCATCGGCAAGAACTGCAGGAACCAATTCATCCCAATCCACCCATTTTATCTTGTCGATCTTTACGGGGTCGGGCCGAATTTCCGTGTCATCCTTTAGTTCCGCGATAGTTACAAAAACGAATTCACGGTTATACAGGTCATCTGCCTCATCCCCGTATTTCCTTGATGAGCGCATCGTTATGCCGTCCGATACCAGATGCAGTTGCTTGATGTTGTCCTCGCCGATCCCCAGCTCCACCCCCAGCCCCCGCCGGATGCCCTTGAGGGGATCCCGCGCGTCCTCGGGCAGCATTTGAACCGCGGTGCTGTGGTCCCACTTGCTCTTGGCGATATCCACGATCCTGCGATGCTGCGACAAAACCTGCAGCTGCCCGCTCGCGCCCTTTCGCACGATGAACGTCTGAACCGCCATGTGCCAATTTCCGTTCCTGTGGATATCCGAACGGCTCTTTTTGCCCAAATAGTTGCCGTCCGCATCGAAATACTCCATGTCATCCTCAAAACGCCGTTCGACCTCCGCAACCATCTGCCCGCGCATCTTCTTCAATCCTTCTTCCGCGCCGGACATTTTCTTGGAGCTCACCATCCTCGGGTCTTTGGCTCTTTTCGCCGCCGGTCGAGCTTTCTCCGGGTGCTCTTGGAGTGAACGAACGAGCTTAAGGTCATAGCCGAACTCTTGTGCGACCGCCCTGGCCCATGCGTATTTAGTTATCGAGGTTTCCGCCGCCAGCTGGAAGACGCCGTATTGCGCGGTTTTTACCAGGCCGAAAATGTATTCGGCTGCTTCATCGGTCAGAACAGGGGAGCGCCCCATCTCATCGTCGAGATATAGGGGTTTATC
>CAZUVI010000050.1:0-4475 GCA_964623795.1 uncultured Candidatus Saccharibacteria bacterium
CATGTGGCAGGTGGAGAACGAGCCCTTTCTGATGTTCGGGGCGTGCAGGGCGCGGCTGCACGAGTTCTTTCACGGGGAACTGGCGCTCGTGCGCGCGCTCGACCCGGAACGCCCCGTTCTTCTTACGGACGGCGGCGAGCTGGGGCTCTGGACCCATGCCGCGCGGGACGGCGACGTCTTCGGCACCACGATGTATCGCAAGGTCTATCCGAAGGTCATCGGACCGCTCTTCGGCGTTATCGAATATCCGCTCGGTCCCGACTATTTTCGCGTGAAAGAGCGCTTTGTGCGCTGGTGGACGGGAAAAGGGGACCAGCGTTTCATCGTCATCGAACTCCAGGGCGAGCCGTGGTCGCCCGTCCATCTTCGCGACGTGCCGTTCGAGGATCAAATCGAGATGTTTAGCCCCGCCTACTTCGCTGATACAATTGAATATGCGAAGCGCGCCGGTTTTGAGGAGTACTATCTCTGGGGCGCGGAATGGTGGTGGTGGATGAAAGAGGTTAACGGCACGGATGAATATTGGAACTATGCCCGGCAATTGTATCGGCATTGATATCGGCGGGACAAAAATCCTCGGGGTGCTTTGGGCTCACGGGCGGATAACGCGCAAAAAAGAGGACCGCACCCGGAACGACCGCGGGAAGTTGGCGCAGCAGCTGCGAGAACTGGTGCGGTCGCTCGAGGGTCGGCGCCCGGTCGCACGCGTCGGGATCGGAGCTGCCGGAGTCGTGCACGGCACAAAGCTCGTGGCGAGCCCGAACATCCCTGCGGTAAAAAATTTTGACTTTCAGCAACTCTGGCCTTCTCGCAACCTGCGCGTCGATAATGACGCCCGATGTTTCGCGCGCGGAGAAGTCGTTTTCGGCGCCGGAAAAGGAGCGAAAAAAGTTTTTGCGCTGACCATCGGGACGGGCATCGGCCGCGCTTTCGCGCACGGAGGAAAAGTCGCAACGATACAACGACTCGAATATCCCGAAGCGTGGGAAAAGGCGTACCAGCGCGTCCGCGACAGCAAACGGTCGGCGATTCTCGCTGAATTTCTCGCCGAGAAACTCGTGCCGCTTCTTTCACGTTTCGATCCAGACGTCCTCATAATCGGGGGCGGTCTCGGAATTAAAAAGAACTTCTATGACCGTTTGGAAAAAGAGCTGAAAAACCGCGGCGTGAAAGGCGAGATTCGCAGGTCAAAACTAAAAAGCGCCGCCGCCCTGGGCGCGACGCTTCTCTTCCGTTCATGATCCTTTCTCCGCGCGATATCCAGCGTTCGTTTTGGGCTCTTTCTGCGGGTGAGACCCTCGAGCTTCTTGAAACGAACTATAAAGGTCTCGACGAGAGCGAGGTTGCGCGCCGCCGCGCGCTCTTCGGCCGGAACGCGTTCGAAGAGAAGCGGCGGCTCTCGCGGCTTGCGATCTTTCTTAGCCAGTTCAAGAGTCCGCTTATCCTGATCCTGGTCTTCGCCGGCGTCGTTACGGTCGTGCTCCGGGAACTCGGCAACGCGGTCGTGATCTTTGCCGCCGTCCTCGCGAACACCGTGCTCGGGTATTATCAGGAATATAAGGCGGAGAGCGCCATTTCGCTCCTCCAGTCCTACATCAAGCGGCGCGCGCGCGTAGTGCGTGGCGACAAGGAAATGGAGATAGAGGCGGATGGACTCGTGCCGGGCGACATCATCCGGCTTCTTCCGGGCGACCGCGTGCCGGCTGACGCGCGGTTCGTCTTTGTGAACGACCTCCAGGCAGACGAGTCGATCCTGACCGGCGAGTCCCTGCCGGTCGCCAAAACGACCGAGCCGACGAGCTTCCAGGCGGCGACAGCCGACCGCGCGGCGATGACGTTCTCCGGGACGCTCATCGTGCAGGGAATGGGGGACGCGGTCGTCACGGCGATCGGGGCGGAAACCGAGCTTGGCAAGATCGCGCGGCTGGTCGGAGGCGCGAAAGAAGAACCGACGCCGCTTCAGAAGGCGATCGGAAACTTCTCCTTCAAGGCGTCGCTCGCGCTCGGCGCCATGGTCGCGCTCCTCTTTTTTCTCGGCATCTGGTACGGCTACGGGATATTCGAGATGTTCCTCATCTCGGTCGCGGTCGCGGTATCCGCGGTTCCCGAAGCGCTGCCGATCGCGCTTACGGTCATTCTTGCGATCGGCGTGCAGCGCATCGCCAAACGGAAGGGCATTATCCGAAAGCTGGTCGCTACGGAAACGCTGGGGTCGACCACGCTCATTCTGACCGATAAGACCGGCACCCTTACCGAGGCGAAGATGGAGATCAGCGCAGTGATCCCATTCGGTCATGACGGGAGAGACGACGATCGGCAGCACGAGCTTCTGCGCATTGCGCTCCTGAACTCCGAAGCGGCGATCGAAAATCCCGATGACGCGCCTTCCGAGTGGCGCATCATCGGGAGGGCGCTTGAGGTCGCGCTGGTCAAAGGCGCCGCCCGTCTTGGGTTGCGCATGCCGGAAGTCGTGAGCAACGCCAAGGTGGTGGATCGTTTGCCGTTCAGTTCTCTTGCAAAGTACTCCGGAGCGCTTCTCCAAACCGACGGCCACCACCTTGTTACGCTCGTTGGCGCACCCGAGATCCTCCTCGCTTCTTCCGCGCTCACGCCAAGGACTCGGGCGGAAGCGGTCGCGACGGTGAACGAGCTTGCGTATGCGGGCGCCCGCGTCATAGGAATGGCGCGCAAAGAAATAAAGGGGGCCGCGCCTCCCGCCTCCTGGAAAAAGAAACCGGAGGGATTCGAGTTCGCGGGCCTCATCGCGTTCCGCGATCCGGTGCGGGCAACGGTGAAAGATGCGATCGCGCGCATTCACCAGGCCGGCGTGCGCACCGTGATCGTGACCGGCGACCACCAGGGGACCGCCGAAGCGGTTGCCAAAACGGTGGGATTTTCCCTCGGCGCGCGCTCGGTGCTTACGGGGCCCGATCTTGAGCTCATGGGAGAGGCGGAGTTCAGCCGCATCCTTCCCGATATTCAGGTGTTCGCGCGGGTCTCGCCGGAGCAAAAACTCCAGATCGCGAAGGCCTATAAGAACCGGGGCGAAACGGTGGCGATGACGGGAGACGGCGTGAACGACGCGCCAGCGCTCAAGGAAGCGAACATCGGTGTTGCCGTCGGTTCCGGAACGGACGTCGCGAAAAGCGTCGCGGACCTCGTCATTCTGGACGACAACTTCGAAACGATCGTGGCGGCTATCGAGGAAGGCAGAAAAATACTTGAGAATATACGGAAAGTACTCGTTTACCTGCTCTCGAACGCGCTGGATGCGCTTCTCCTTATCGGCGGCGCACTCCTTATGGGCGTACCGATTCCCTTGAACGCACTCCAGATACTTTGGGTTAACTTTTTCACCGACAGCTTTCCCGCTATCGCGCTTAGCTTCGAACATGGCGACGACGATGTTGGCACGAAGCCGAAACGCCTCCACAAGAACCTTTTTGATCCGGAAATGCGTTTCTTGGTTCTTGTAATCGGAACTCTCACCAGCTTCTTGCTTTTTGCGGCCTACGCGCTGCTTCTTCGGTTCAGCTCTGATCCCCTTATGGTGCGAACGTTCATCTTCGCCGCATTCGGGCTGTACTCGCTCTTTCTTATTTTCTCGGTGCGCAGTTTGCACAAGAGCATCTTCGAGTATAACTTCTTCTCGAACCCCTATCTTCTGGGCAGTGTTTTGGTTGGATTTGCGCTGATGGCCGCCGCGATCTACTGGCCGCCGCTTCAGAATATATTGGAAACGGTGCCCCTCGCCTGGCCGTGGGTTTTGGGTGTCATAGGAGTCGGGGTCCTGAACATCATCGCGATCGAACTCGGAAAGTTGTTCTACCGGAACCGAGAATAGCGAAGGTTTTGGGCCTTACGCCCGAGCCGCCGCCACCGCGACGACGCGGAGGGCGCCCGCGGCTGTAAGCGTTGTTACCGCCTCGCCCATGGTCGCGCCGGTGGTATAAACGTCGTCAACGAGGACGATGCTTTTGCCCCGCACATTCTCCGCCGCGAAGCTCCCGAGAACGTTCTTGAGACGTCCCTCTCTGCTCCCAACTTCGGTCTGCGGAGCGGTATGGCGCACTCTGCGAAGCAGAGCGGGCAGGAGCGGTAGGCGGAGCTCGTCCGCCACGGCCTTGGCGATCTCTTCCGCTTGGTTGTAGCCGCGCGTCCTTGCGCGCTGGGCGCCCAAGGGGATGGGCACGACAACCGCGCCGTCGAAGTATCCGTGCGGCGCGGCGAGTTCAAGGTGGCGCACGATCAGGGTTCCGAGCGGCAGGGCGGCGGAACGCACGCCTTTATATTTCAGGACGCGGACGAGTTCGCGCACGACAGGATCGTCATAGGAGGCGGCTGCGGTTGCGAGGAACGAGGGCCTATGGCAGCGCACGGCAGGATTGGGAATCCTTCCCGAACACACGGGACAGAAGAACGCGGAATGCACCGGGATCGAGTCGAGGCAGGTTCGGCACAAAACGGCGCGGTCT
>CAZUVI010000051.1:0-4411 GCA_964623795.1 uncultured Candidatus Saccharibacteria bacterium
CGGCGATCTTGGTCCAGGGGACCAGGGTGCCGACCGGCACAACGCCGCCGTAGTTCTCGAACGGAATCACGAGCTCTGACCTCGAGAGCGCCTCGATGCGCGAGAAGGCCTCGAGGGACTTCTCCTGCATGCGGAGAGGCGGAAGCACCGCCACGTACTCCCCGCCCTCGATGAGGAAGGTGCCGTGCCGCGTGGTGGCGGTGAAGACCGCCCCCTGCGGATCCGGCATGTTCGCGTAGTTGAAGTGGGAAACAAGAAGCGTGGGACGGACGGCGTCCTTTACCATGGCCCCGGGAGCGGTATCGCCCCCTTCCATCACGAGATGGAGCGGCATCACGCTCGCCTCGGACTCGTCGCCGAATAGCATATCGTTCGCGTGGCCAGTCGAGGCGCCTTCCGCCTTCTTGGCGGTCGCGCCATCCCAGACCACGCCTCGCGCGATGCCGCGCTCGATGAGCGGAACGATCTGCCGATCCCGCCCATCGGAATCGAAAGGCAAAGGCGGCATGCCAGCCCTCGTCCAATCGTCGGTGAGCGTAAGACGCTCACCGGAAACGCGCGTACCGATCTTCCCGGCAAGACAGCCGGTTCCTTCGACGACCGAAAGGCCGCCGAGACCGTGCGCGGAAAGCATGAAGAGCCACTCATTCATCGCAAGCGGTGAAAGGACGGCGTCGAAGCGCAGTTCCGATGCCCCGCCCACGAATGGGTTCACGAATGGCAGTCGCGCCTCGAGACGCGCTCGCTCAAGCGCCACGTCGATGAGGCTCGCACCGTCGATCTTTCGCACCGCTACGCCGGATCCGGCGGCATGCGCGGAGACGTACCTCCTGTCGGGGTCAGAACTCACGCTGCCGCTTGCGCCCGCGATTACGATGCCGCACGAAGCGACAGTAAACGGATGGTACCGGAACATGCCCTTGGTCGTGGCGACGGCGATCTCGCCATGTCCGGTAAAGAACCTCCCCGAGGCCCGGTAGCCGGCAAGCGCCGCCATCCGATGGGCCCGCGAGAAGAAGTCGGCTTTAATCTCGAGTCCGCCACGGGCGGTCTCCTCGTCATATCCCTCCGTCGTACCTTCCCCCGCCTCCCCCGGACCGATGAGGTCGGGAGGATAGGGGTTCGGCGGCACGTACGGCAACATCGCGGCAGCTGCGGCGATCGCCCGGTCGATCCCCGAATCGTCGGATCTTCCGAGCGAAACGGAGGCGGCCCGCTTGTCCTCACCGATCAGCGTGATCACGATGTTTTCCGCATGGCCGTCGGCCGCATAGGTGACGCTCCCCCTGGCCGACCGCACGGTCTCCTCATGGGAAGAGACCCAGCGAACGAGGCCCTCCAGGCCCTTTGAAATGATTTTTCCACAGGTTCTCCCCAGAAGGGACTCCATTCTCTGTCTGTCCAGGCTCATCATTCTTGCCTCCCCTTGCGGTTATAGACGCGGACGTCCCGGAAGAGCGCCGGCGAGGAGCCGTGTCCGGTGGACATGGACTGTCCCGGCAGGCCCTTGCCGCAAGTGAGATAGAAATTCACCACGGCCCAGTGCGCGCGGTCGGCGATGCCATCGCACGACTGCCAGAACCGCGAGTTGTCTCCGGTGTAGCCGGGGTGCTTCAGAAGCCGCCCCAGCTTGCCGTCCGCGATCCCGCGTCCCAGGGAGAGCGAGAAGTCGAAGTTCTTCCGGTCCTCGCTCATGCTCCAGGAAACGGTGTTTGTGAGAAGCACTCCCCGCTTCACGCGAGAGACAAGCTCCTCGAGCGGGAAGGTTCCCGGCGCGAGCGAAGCATTTGTCATCCTCACGAGCGGGACGCGGTCGAAGCCGCTCGCCCGCGCCGCGCCGTTCGAACCCCTGAAATACGGCCTGCCGAGCAGCGCGTTCAGCTGAACGGCAGTTTCGCGCGAAGTCATCACGCTATTCCAGACGCCGCTCTCGACGAGATGGACCGACTGGCCGGGCGTCCCCTCGTCGTCGAAGGCGAAGGAGCCGTAGCCGTCAGGCATCGTGGCGTCGGAGACGATGTTCACGTGCTCCGACCCGAAGCGATAAGAGCCGATGTCGCGGAGGTGTTTCGCGAGAAACGTCCCACCCATATAGGTCTCCTCGTAACCGAGAAACCGGTCTCCCTCGAAGCCATGGCACGTCTCGTGGACGTGGAGCCCCAAGTGGTCCGGCATGATGATGACGTCCATCTCGCCCTCCGGACACTCGTCCGCGGAGAGGAGCTCTTCAGCCTCCGAAGCGGCCCTGCGGGCAACGGACTCCACGTCGGTCGCGCGCACCGTCTCGTAGCCGCCCACGAAGCATTTGCCGTCGTATCCCCAAGGCGTCATGACCTGCACCTCGCCATCCGAGCCGGCGGTCGCAGAAACGAGCATGACACCGCCACGAATGAGCTGCCGTACCAGCATGGAACCGAAGTCCCGCTCGAATGCGGCAAAAGCCACGTCGTTCGACCAAAAGCCCATTGCCGATTTCCGGACGATGAGCTTTTTGGAAGATTCGGCCATCGCCGCATCCCACTTGAGGAGGAGCGCAAGCTTCTCTTCAAGGGGGACGGCGAACGGATCCTCAAGGCAGGGACTCTCGTAATAGTGGACTTTGCGTCCGGGCGCGGTCTCGCGCGGCGCGAGAAGGAGAGGGCTCATACGCCCCCTGCCGCCCGCAGCCGAAAGCGCGAGCGCCCTCCGGAATGTCCGGCAGAGCTCGTCGGAGAGCGCCGGATCGGATCTCTCGAGACCCGCCGAAGAGGCGAACCCCCAGGCGCCCTTCTTTGAAAGGACGCGAATGCCGAACCCGCTCTTCTCCGAACGGGCTGCATTCTCCACGACGCCGTTCTTCGCGGTCAGGTCCTCGCGCCCTCCGGCAAGAAGCATCCGGATGTCGCCGTAGACGATGTCCGGATTCCGCCGCATGAGCTCGAGCGCCTGCTCCGCGAACCGTTCGTAGTCCATGGAACACCTCCTTATTTCCCTTCGGAAATCAAACTGCTGCCCCTACCCTACCCAAGAAGCCGGTAGAGGTCAATAAAAAAAGGAGCCCCGAGCGGTGTTGGCCGTCGGGGCGAATTCAGGGCTTGGAACGGACCACAACGAGCACCGCGCCGTCGGAGGAGAAGCAGCTCCTCGCGGTCGCACGGACGCGCGCAAGGGTGATACGCGAGAACTCGGCAAGGTACTGGCCGATACTCACGCCGTCGACCTCGAGGTCATAGAGCAGGTGGGCGCAGCCCTCCGGATCCGAAGCGAGACGCTCGTAGCTTTCGATGAGCTCCTCGCGCTTCCTCTTCAGCTCTCGCTCTCCGATCGTGAAGCGCTCGAGCTCGCGCCGCACCGTCGCGATGACACGCGGGAAGTGTTTCGCCTCGCACGACCCCTGGATGTTCCAGTGATTGAAGAGGTACGTGCTCGAGAAGTCGAACTGGATGCCGTAGGCAAGTCCCATCCGATAGCGGAGCATATGGTTCAGGCGGTCCGTAAGCAGCTCTCCCACCGCCTTCAAGACCGCGCGGTCCTTGAGCTCTAGCCGCGGAAGCGCTTTGCCGAGAGCGAAGTAGGCGTTCTTGAGCCCCGGCCGCACGACGACCCAGGGAGTGTCGAGTGTCGCTTCCGGAACGCCAAGTTCCGGCCTCTTGAATCGCGGCTTCGGCGCATCGGCCGCGGGGAACAGTTCCCGCGCCGCTTCGCAGATCTTCTCATGGGAAAGCTTTTCGCCGACCACCGAGAGGATAAGGTTCGAGGGCGCGAAGAACTTCCGCCAGTAGCGCACGAGGAGCTCCTTCGTGAGCTCGTGCCGCACGCTGTCGAAATCCTCACGCAGCAAACGCCCGAGGTTCGATTTCGGGAAACACGCCGCGTAAAACTGGTTTGCGAGGAACGTCTCCGGATCGTCGTGATGTTCGCCGAGTTCGGCAAGTACGGCGCCGCGCTCGCGCTCGAGCGCATCGAATTCCGGACGGCGCAGATCCTGCACGATCGCCTTGAGCTTCTTCTCGAACTTGCGCTCCTTCACGCTCACCTCGGCGATCGTCACGCGGCTTACCGCCGTCTCCGCGTCAATGACGGAGCCGCTTGCCGCATTACGGTACGGAACCGAGAGAATGTGCTCGAGAAGATGAAACAGCTCCGGCGGGCCGAAGAACGAACCGCCGCGCCGCGTGCCGAGCACGATGTGCGCGAATCCGTTCGTTGTGTCCTGCTTCGTCACGACCGTGAGGCCGTCCTTGAGGATCGTTTTCCGCGGGCTTAAAAGCTTCGAGAGCTTCTCGGTCGCTTCTGCGAGCGCGGCAGCGCGCATCGAACTCACCCCCTTTCCGTTCTTCCTAAGAATCAAAGTGCCAACTACCAACGACTATACTCCATGTTCGTAAAAGTTGAAGCCCCCCACCTTCAGAGTGAAGGTGAGGGGCGGAAT
>CAZUVI010000052.1:0-4371 GCA_964623795.1 uncultured Candidatus Saccharibacteria bacterium
GCATGGTGGGCAAAGCGGCCGCGCCGTCTCTCCAGAAAACGCGCCTCATACCGATAAGTATATCACACGAGAAGAGAGCGCGATGCGCTTATGATGTCGGCGGCTGACGGCAACACAGACGATTCCCGATCGCCGAACGGAACGACGTCATCTTTCGCATGCACGCTGGCACAGCGAATGTTCGGCAGTGCTCTGCGCAGGTCCTGTTCAACATGGACCATGAGGCCGGCATGCGGCGCGCATTCCTCGACCAGCACGACGCCTCGACTTTCTGCCGCAACGCTTCGTATGGTCTCTCTGTCGAACGGCCAGATGGCCTTCATGTCGACAACGCGCGTCGTAACGCCGCCGGCCTCAAGTCGCGCAGCCGCTTCGAGACACACGAGCGACGTATAGGAGTACGAAACGAGCGCAATATCGCGGAGACCTGCTGCGGCGTTCGGGAGAACGCTCGCGCGCTCTATGTCGCCGGGATGGGACGAAGCAAGATCGGCTGCGCGGCCAAGATCATACGGCTCGTACGGGATTCCCGGAAGAAGAAGGGCGCGATGTTCGAGGATAACCGTGAGGCCTCCCTCCCGCACCGACCGCCTCACGATCTCGTACGCGTCGTCAGGAAAGAAAGGAGCGAACAGTTTCACGTTCGGGATGGCAATCAGGTGGCCCACTGCGGCTGACGAGAGATGCGGGCCCTTCCACGCGTAGCCGCCGAAACAGGACCGTACCACGACGCCGCTTGCGAAGTCCCGCCCGTAGAGCGATTGCCAGAGCCCCGCCCGCCAGAGGTCGTCGAGAGCGATCGCCAGAAAGTCCGCGTTCACGAACTCGACGATCGGCTTCAGTCCCCCGTTCGCGGCGCCGAGCGCCATGCCCGCCAGCAGATCCTCGACGAGCGGCGTGTCGACGACTCGCGCCCTGCCGAAACTCGCAAGAAGGCCTTGCGTTGCCCCGAACCGGCCGCCCAGCTCGCCGATGTCTTCTCCCAGCAGGATTACGCTGCCGTCATCGCGCATGACGTCGCGAAGAGCGGCATTGATCGCCTCGGTATATGATCGGTTCATATGATAGCGGCAACGGCCGCGAACGCTTCTTCGTGGACGGCGGCAAGGGAACGGGAATCGGCGACGCGAAGCGCGCGAAGCTTGCGCTCGAGCATCCCGATCGGGTCCCGTTTTTCCCACCGTTCCTGCTCCGAAACGGAACGGTAATCATCGGGATCTCCGAACGCGTGCTCCTTCATGCGATAGGTCATGAGCTCGATGAACGCCGGCTTCGCATCTTTGCGCACGGCTTCAAGTTCCTTTTTTACGCGCCGGCACACCTCGAGAACATCATTGCCGTCGACAGCACTGCTTCGCATCCGGTAGCTTGCGGCATGATCGGCAAAGCTGCTCGCCGCCGACAAAAGCGAACGTGGAGTAGAGACCGAATACTGGTTCGTTTCGCATACCCAGAGGATCGGCAGGCCCAGGAGCGCGGAGAGGTTCATCGCGCCATGGAACGTGCCGCGCGTTGCGGCGCCGTCGCCGAACACGCACACGCATACGCGATCGGCCCCGGAGCTCTTGAACGCAAGCCCCCAGCCGAGAGCAAGACCGAAATGCGCGCCCAAAGAATCGGAAAAGGGGGCGAACCCCTTGTCAAAGAACTCCCGGGAGTCGGGCGCGGGAAGACAATGGAAAAAAGCATCCGTGTATTTTTGGAGCCCCACGTTTCTGCCCACGACATAGGGAATGACACGATAGTTGAGCGTCAAGAGAAACAGATCCCGTTCCGCGGCAGCCGCGCTCACGCCGATCCCGCACGCCTCCTGCCCGTAACTGGGGTAGATCGGCCATTGCAGCTTATTCTCTTGCGCAAGGCGGATAAGCCGCCGTTCGAACATCCGGGCACGAACCATGTTTTTATAGAGCCGAAGGCCGAGCTCCGGTTCGCGGAGCAGCCGCAGACCGTTCCGGAACATTGCGGGACGTGGTATGTGCATAGTCCGAATCACGCCGCCTCGCGTCACTCCGCGAGCGCCTTTGCGTCATGGAACACGATCTTCCATCCGTCACCGCCGCGGCGGAAATGGAGCGTGAGTTCTGCCGCCAACCGCGTTTTCCAATCGCCGCTTCGAAACATGAAATACGTTCCGCTCGCAGAAGCGCGCGTCCTTTGGGGATCGAACTTCAGCCGTACGTCGTCAAAATACGCTCCAAGAACCATGCGGATCCCCCGCGCTAAGGATCCCGAGGCATGAGGCATGGTCATGGTGCTTCCCCGTGAGATAACGAAGTTGAATTTCGCATCGGGGGAACAATGAGCAAGCATACGTGCCGGAGCGTGGTCATTGTACGCCTTAAAATAGTCGGCAATAATGCGCTGCACCTCAACCTCATCGTCGTCTCCTCCCTTCTCAACAAATCGAACGTAATCCTTGCATCGAGAGCGAAGAGAAAATGTTGCCGGCAGCAGATCGGCATCGCTCATATTAAACTGCGGGGAAAAAGAGATATGCTTCATTGAAAATCACGCCGTTTTGCGATCCGTCTCGTCAATGATCGCCAGTGTCTTCCCCGCCGATGTCGCAGGAAGCACGTGAACAACCGTTACGTGGGGGATGATACCGAACTGCTCGCGAAAGCGCGCCCGCACTTCGTCCGAAACGGCGGACGAGAAACCGCCTGCCGGAACGATCCGAAGCTCCGCCCGCAGCGAGCTGACTTTCGCAAGTTGATACCGCATGATGCTCGCATGGAACTGGTCCATCGCGAACTCAAATTCGACGCGGTGAATTCGCTTTGAGCCGAACGCAAGAATCCCTCCACCCCTGCCGTCAACGGAGAGCCGATGGGCGGGAAGCCCACAGGGACACGGCGAAGCGACGATCATCCCGCGATCCCCCGTATCGTAGCGAATGAACGGCAGTATCTGATTCTCGTCAAAACGAGTAACAATGACGCGGCCGGCCGTCCCCGGCGGAAGCGCGCGCCCCTCCTCGTCCACGATCTCGACGAGAACGGATTCTTCGTAGACATGGAGTCCTTCGTGCACGCGGCACTCGACCCCGATAATGCCGATCTCTTTGAGACCGTAGGAATCGTACACTTCTCCCCCGAGGAGCTTGGCGATGTAGGCGCGCGATGCTGGCGTGAGCGTCTCGCCCGTTGAAACAAGAAAGTGGGGGCGCGGACGGCGCGCTTCGGGCATGCGCGCGGCATATTCGGCAAGTTCAAGGAGCGATGTCGGAGTACCCCATACGACATCCGCGCCATACCGCCGAAGCGCCTCACATGCGGCTTCGGGGTCCTTTCGGAGCTCCGCTCTCGTGATCGAGAGTTCGCCCGGAACCCGCTCTTCGTCAATGCGCGCGATCTTCGCGTGATCGACGACCCAATGGAGAGGATTCCCGCGCCAGAGAAGAAAACGGTACTCATCGAACGCCCTCTCGCGGGTCAAGCGGCGCGCGGACGCACGAGCGGGAAACCGGAACGGCTCCCCGGTGGAGCCGGATGTTTCTTTCCAAACGTATTCCCCGGAATGCGCGGAGAGGTCGTCAAGGAGCTTCTCGGACGGATGCTCCTTAAACAACCTCTTTGACGTGATGGGCAGTTTTCGGATGTCGCCCGAAGAACGAATGTCGCCGGGACGCACGCCATGCGCTTGCCAGAGGTCCCGATAGATCGGCAAATGTTCATGGGCGAAAGCCACACTGCGGCGCAGCTCTTTTCCCTGCCACCGCGCGATAAACGCGCGAGGCAGGGTATGCACGCGCGCGTGAAGCGCGAAGCGGAGCGCGGAGCGGAGCGCGGAGCGCAGTTCGCTTTTGAGACGCGACGCGAGATATGCGTAATGGTTCAGCTTCATCGTTATCGGAACTTAAAAAACTATCTGGAAGGCGGATGGCATTACCAGCACTCATAGATGACCAGCCCCGACTCAAATTGTTGCGTTCGCGTCAGGCGCCAACCGGACTTCTTTATGGCGGCAGTCCACTCGTTCACCGAGCGCGGGCCTATTTCCCGTTTCAGCGCATGGGTGAGACGAGAAACTGACGTCAGATACCGCGCAGGAGAAGCGCCGCGCTCCCGCGCCCCATCCCGACCCGAAACGTCGAATTCGAGGAGAAATAGCCTGCTTGAAGGGAAAAACTTTTTATACTCTCCGAGAACGGACCGCAACCGGTCTTCGGGACGAAAGTCGTGAAATACCGCTATGCTCACCAGCGCCTCGGCTGCCGCCTCGGCAGAAAATTGTTCCGGATGTCCCAGCTCACCCCGAACGATCCTGACGCCATCGGAAGAGCGCAAACGGTCGCTTTGCTTATCCTCGAGTTCCGCCCGCTCTTCGTCGCTCACGACGCCCATGCACGCGTCCAGCCGGATCTCT
>CAZUVI010000053.1:0-4360 GCA_964623795.1 uncultured Candidatus Saccharibacteria bacterium
AAAGCATGGCGGGAAGCTTCTTTAACATCAGTTTGACCTCGGAGAACCACGTCAATCCGCTCGAGATCCCGGTTATCCCCGAGGATGAGGACCCTGCCGAAGTGCTACGTTCGCACATCGTGAACCTCATCGGTCTCCTGAAACTCATGCTGGGTACGGTTACGAACGAGGAGGACGCGATCCTCGACCGCGCCATCACCGAAACCTACGCCTCGCGCGAGATCGTGCCGGGCAAGGATTTCTCCAAGGCCCAGCCGCCGCTCCTCGAGGACCTCGAGACGGTGCTTTATAACATGGAAGGCGGCCGCGGCCTCTCTGAACGGCTTTACAAATTCACGAAGGGCAGTTTTGCCGGTTTTGTGAACCAGCCGACGAACGTCGACATCAAGAACCGGCTCATCGTGTTCTCGATGCGCGACCTCGAGGAGGAGCTCCGTCCGATCGCGGTGTACATCATCCTGAACTTCATCTGGAACCTCATCCGCGCCAAGCTCAAGCGGCGCATCATGATCATCGACGAGGCGTGGGTGATGATGAAGCACCCGGACTCCGCGGCCTTTCTCTTCGGCCTCGTTAAGCGGGCACGAAAGTACTACCTCGGCGTCACCACCATCACGCAGGAGGTGGAGGACTTTTTGCACTCCGAGTACGGCCGCCCCATCATCACGAACTCATCGCTCCAGATCCTCTTGAAGCAAGCGCCCGGCCCTTCGGGCATCGACATCGTCGCAAAAACATTCGACCTCACCGAAGCGGAGAAGAGTCTGCTCCTTGAGGCGGGCCCCAAGGCAAACGTCTCCGGCCTCTTCTTCGCGGGCCTGAAGCATATCGCCATTAAGATCGTGCCCTCCTACTTCGAGCATCGCATCATCACCACGAACCCCGAGGAGTTGCTTGAGATCAGGAAGCAGAAACAATGACACCAGCAGCACATAGCGCGCCCTCTCTTCCCTCCGCGCTCCCCGAGAGAGAGAAGATCACTCCTCCCGAAATGATATTTTTCGGGCTGTGGTCCTTGTTCGCGGACATCGGCGAGATCGTGGGCGCTTTGGCATGGGTAATCCCCATCGCTGGCCAAGGACTATGGCTTCTCATGGCGGCGTTCGGCATGATGACGTCGGCGGTCATTGCGACCTGGCTTTGGTTCCGCGGCGGCAGTTTCGGCGCCGCGAAGAAACTCGTCGTTTTCCTCATCGGTTCCGTCTTCGATTCGCTCACGACAGGCATATTGCCGCTCCGCACCATCTCGCTTTTCGTCGCCATTTGGATACATAACCACCCCAAACTTACCGCCTTGACCGTTCACGCCGCGAAAGTCGGTATGGTAAAATAAAACAACGGGAACCATGAAAACTCTTCTCGGCACCATAGTGGCGGTCACGCTCCTCTTGCCCACGGCATCTCTTGCCCAAGCAGTCCCGGGAACGGAGGGCTTCCTCACGTGGCGCGCGGAGACCTACGTGCCGCAGGGCTACGGAGGAAAAGCGCTGCCCACGCAGTCGTCCTTCGTCTCTGCGGCGTTCGAGCTCCTCGAGGGCGGCAAGCAGGCCGATCTCTCGGGACGCGAACTGCGCTGGTTCTTGGACGACGCATTGTTCGCCAGGGGTCGCGGCCTGAAGACGATGCGGTTCCGAGCCACGGCCGGCAACGGCAACTCGCATTTCGTGCGCGTACAGGTTACCGACGGCAGAAATATTCTTTTTGAAAACTCCTCTGAGATCCCGGTGGTACGCCCTCGCGTGAACATCCTGCCGCCCTTTCCAGAGAACGTGATAGGCCGCGGCACGCACGAGTTCAGTGTCGTCCCTTTCTTTTTCAACGTGAAAAGTTTGGACGAACTGCTCTTCGCGTGGACCGTGAACAGCCAGACCCCGAGCGCTCTAGGCGTCGACGAGCCGTCCAAGCTCTCCGTGCCGGTCGCAGACGATGCTCCCTCCGGAGTACCGCTTACGCTTTCCATATTCGCAAGCAACAAGGCCGGCCCGCTCGAATCCGCTTCGAGGGAACTGCGACTGGTCGTTCAATAAACATTCCATGAGAATACTCTCCATACTATTCGCTTCCGCGTTCCTCCTTGTTCTTCTGCTCGGAGTCGCGCACGCGGCGCCGTATCAGCTTACAACGCCGTTCGCTGGTTTTCAGAAGGGAGCTACGCCCGGCATCGGGGAATACATCAGCGACTTCTACGTGTATGCGCTCAGCATCGTTGGCGTGGTGGCCTTAGGCACGATCATTTTCTGGGGGGTCGTCTACACGCTCTCCGCAGGCATGGTCACAAAAAAGCAGGACGCGATCGACGGCATCACGCAAGCCGTCTATGGCCTGCTTCTGCTTTTGGGGGCTTACCTTATTCTCTACACCATCAACCCGGCGCTTGTTACCCTTCGTGAACCGGGCGTCGGCAAACTTCTTGTTGCGCCTGCTATCACCGGCCCCACCGGCCCCAGCGAGCCCCCTCAATCAGGAAGGCCCTCTGCCCTTATTTACAACGTCACAGCGCCAGAAGCCTGCAGCAACATCGGCGGACAAGCATTTTCTCCTTGTCAAACATACTGTCTTGCTACACCAGGACTTTGTGGCACCAGAAATGTTTGCTGCGGGACACAACCGTAAAAGCAAAACTACCGCTCTCCTTAAATGACAAGAAAAGTAATCGCTCTCCTTGTGGGACTCTTCGGCCTTGCGCTCCTCGGCGCACTGGCGTATTTTGGCTGGAACCTCATCCGCACCGGCTCAATTTTCGGCGGACCGGAAGAAGGGCCTGCCGCCCCGGCCGAACCCGCTGGTCCGTTTGTGACAATCTCTGCGGGGCCGGTCCTCGACTACTTCCCGACACAGGATGGCATCGTGGTGCTTAAGGAGAACGGCGAGGTATCGCTCGCGGAGAACGGCGGCGAGGAGGTGTTGAGCCCCGCTTCGTCAGACGTGCCATTTGCGGCCTCGATATCCTTCGATAAGCAGTATCTGCTCGTCGGCTTCGGCACGAAAGATTTTCCGCAGTTCAGCATCTACGATATCGGCAAAAAAATCTGGCAGCCGCTGCGCGGCGGCTCCGCAGAAGGAGCGGAGCCGGTCGGCGCCGCCGTGTGGGCGCCCCAAGGACTCCGCGTCGCGTACCTTAAGAAAGCCGGGGAGCAGTGGTCGCTCGAGCTCCTCGACTTTGCGGCGCCCAAACAACCCAAAGGAGCCGCGACGAGCACGCCCGCGGACCCGCTCTCGAACCCGTCCGTCAAGAAACTCGTCACCCTGGCCCTGCTTGACGCCAAACTCGACTGGATCGTTCCGGAGAAGCTTTATCTTACATCGACCCCGTCGGCGTTCGATCGCGGCTTCCTTATGGAATACGACCTTCAGAAAAACACGGTTCGCTCGCTCCTCTCCGACGAAGCAGGGCTTTCGCTCCGCTGGCGCGAGGACGGCGGGCTGGGGGCGAAGTTCTCGCTGCGCGGTCAGACGCCGACTTTCGTCGGCATTGACGGCTCGGGAAAGACCCTCGGTTCTCTTCCATTCATCACGCTTCCCGAAAAATGCGCGTTCTCCGATACGCTGCTCTACTGCGGCGTGCCGACGCTCCTCCCACAAGGAACGCAACTTCCCGACGACTACCACCAAAAAGCGTTCCCCGTGCGCGACGCCATCCTCAAGGCATCGCTTGATCAAGGCACCTTCGTCACGCTGGCGAACGCCGGCGCTGGTGCGCTGGACGCGACGCATCTTGCGGTATCGGGCAATGACCTTCTCTTTGTGAACGAGTACGACAAGAAACTCTACCGCATGGCGAGATAACCCCTCACTAAAAGTGAGGGGTTACTCAAGGGGCCGTATCACGACGTAACGCTCCTTTCCGGCGCCGGTGCTCTCGGTCTTTACGTCGGGGCGCGTAGCGAGTTCCGTGTGCACGAGGCGCCGCTCATAGGCGTTCATGGCCGGCAGCGACACTTCTTGTCTCGTCATCTGCGCCTTTTTTGCCGCCGCCCGAGCCAGGTCAAGGATAATGCGCTCGCGTTCGCGCCTATAATTGTTCACGTCCACGAACACCGTTTCCCGGTTTTGGCTCCTCCCGACCATCTGGACAAGGTAGTTTACAGCGGTCACAAGTTCCATGATCGATTTTTTGATCGGCACGTATTCGTCGTTAATGAACACGGAGATGCGCCGCCCCTCGGGGTCGGCCTCCACGCGCGCCTCGGCAAACCCCATGTGCGCGAAGAGCTCCTTAATGAACTGCTCCCACTGTTCCAGGTTCTTTTCCATGGTTGGATAGGTTCTTTCCCAGAGACCGCTTGATGAGATACTGCTGTCCCACCGAAAAAAGGGCGGTGGTGGCCCAGTAGAGACCCACTGCGGCCGGCATACGATA
>CAZUVI010000054.1:0-4341 GCA_964623795.1 uncultured Candidatus Saccharibacteria bacterium
AAGGCGGATGTCGACCTCGAGCTCGGCAAGGTGAGCGGCACGCAGGCCGCCATCTCGCGGCTCGGCGGCCTGGTGAACCGTGAGCGGACGACGGGGCAGAGCCCGTACCGCTTCGATCCGAAGACGCCGCGCGGCCAGCGGCGGGACGGCGGGACGACCCCGCACGACCGCGGAAGGTAGAGCGGCCGGTAGAGCAGCGCAGCAACGTACCGGCCTGGAGGGGAGCGATCCCCTTCAGGCCGGCATCTACATAAAAAGGATTTGCCAGACAGGAGAAATTACTTCCACCGTACAGAATGAATGTTTGAGGAAGACCGAGTTTCTGCTGCCTGGCAAGCCCTTTTACACAAAGAGAAGAGCACGCAACCAACCACTCACCCGCGTTCGCGCGGAAAGGAGCTTCCATGAAGGATGCGGAACGTCCATTCGGGCGCTTTGCGCTCAAGGTGGGCGACGAGATCGAGTTTGTCGTTCCCGACACGGGAGAATTTCAGGGCGTCGTGACGGAGATAGCCGAACAGGATGCCGGAGCGCCGGTCCTGGCCGTCTACGTGCCGGCCTTTCCCTGCGGCAAGACCGTCTCCGTGTACCCGGAGGAGGTCACGGCCAAGATCCTCTATTCGAACGCCGGCCTCTACCTGTTCGAGATAGCGGAGAAGGTGGAGTACTGGGACGAGGATGCCCGGCGGGTCCTCTTGGCTTGGGTCTACGAGATCGACACGCAGAATCGCGAGATCATCATCAAAGCGCGTGGCAAAACGTTCTCGCGCTTTCCCGAGGAACTGCACATCATACCGCCGCCGCGGCTCTGTGAAGAGCAGGCGAGGCGAGACGGAGAGGAGGAAAAGCGATGAGTCGAGTGACGTGCGATAAGACGGGCCGGAAGACCGTCGCGGTCTCCGCGCTCGCCTTCGATTCGAAGTGCGAGAGCATCCTTATGGTGAGGAAGCGTCCGGACAAGAATCCCGAAGGGCAGTGCGGCGGCTGGGGCATCCCCACCGGGGGTGTCGAGGCGACCGAGACGGCCGTGAGAACGCTTGTCCGCGAGACCGAGAGCGAGAGCGGCTATCCGGTACAGCGGGTGGTGGGGCTTCTCGCCGAGGAGCCCAAGGGGCTGCTCCACACGCTCCTCTTCTACCTCATCGAGGTGGAGGACTTCCCGCAGGCCATCAAGGAGCGTGACGAGATCATCGAGGCAAGGTTCATCCCGCTTTCCGAAGTGCTTCGGATGCCGTACGCCGACCGGAAAACGCCCCAGGGCGTCTACCTCTCGGTGGTGAACCGCATCCAGGATGCGCTCGGGACTCTCGCCTCCGTGGAGCCCGAGGAGCTCGAGGACGGTTCCGAGGACGCGGCGTTCAAGCCGTGGCTTCGCGAGAACCAGGAGCTTCTCCGCGCGGTGGTCGGCGAGCTCACGAGGAAGGGACTGCTCGTCCCCGCCTCCGCGTAATTCATGCACATTTTCCCCCTCACTCTTCAGTACGAAGGGTGAGGGGGTTCGCTTTTCCTATTTCCTATTTACTGTTTTCTATTTACTATTTACTATAGAGTTTCACTATGCTTATCCGGTATTTGGGAATTACGGTGGCCGTGCTGCTTGCGTTCGCGCTTCTCTTCTCGTTCCTTGTCGAGAACGCAGCGCCCTCTTCGTCGCTCACCCTGAACGACCTTGCCCTTAAGGTGAGCGCCGGCGAGGTGGCAAAGATCGTGATCGCCGGCGACGACCTCGAGGTGACGCTCAAGGACGGAACGACGGCGAGCGCGAAGAAGGAGGCGGAAGCGGGCCTTTCCGAAACGTTCAAAAACTACGGCGTGAGCCAGGAGGCGCTCGCCGCGACCTCGGTCGAAGTCAAAGAAGAGTCCGGCCTCCGGTTCTGGGCGAGCATTCTCATCCCCACGCTCGTGCCGCTTCTCATCATCGGCGGCATCTTTTTCTTCATGTTCCGCCAGGCGAAGAGCGGCGTGAACCAGGCGTTCACGTTCGGCCGCGCGAATCTGCGCCTCTCGGGCGGCGAGAAGGACCGCGTGACCTTTAAGGACGTCGCGGGCCTCAAAGAGGCGAAGCAAGAGCTCGAGGAGGTCGTTGATTTTCTGAAGAATCCGAAAAAGTTCCTGGACATCGGCGCGCGCATCCCGCGCGGCGTGCTCCTCATGGGCGCGCCGGGCACGGGGAAGACGCTTCTCGCGCGCGCGGTCGCGGGCGAGGCGGGCGTGCCGTTCTTTCACATTTCGGCTTCGGAGTTCGTTGAGATGTTCGTCGGCGTAGGCGCGTCCCGAACCCGCGACGCCTTCCAGACCGCGAAGCGCGCCGCTCCTTCCATTCTCTTTATCGACGAGATCGACGCCGTGGGCCGCGAGCGCGGCGCGGGACTGGGCGGCGGGCACGACGAACGCGAACAGACCCTGAACCAGATCTTGGTCGAGATGGACGGCTTTGACCGCGACACCAAGGTCATCGTGCTTGCGGCGACGAACCGGCCCGATATCCTCGATTCGGCACTCCTCCGCCCCGGTCGCTTTGACCGGCGCGTGGTCCTCGACCTTCCCGACATCAACGACCGCGAGGCCATCCTCGCGATCCACGCGCGCGGCAAGAAACTCGACGCAAGCGTCGACATGCGCCGCATCGCGGTGCGCACGCCGGGCTTCTCCGGAGCGGACCTTGCGAATCTCGTGAACGAGGCGGCGATCTCGTCGGCCAGGAAGAACAAGAAAATGGTCGGCCAGGAGGAACTCCTCGATTCGATCGAAAAGGTGCTCTTGGGCCCAGAGCGTAAGGGCCGCGCGATCTCCGACAAGGAAAAGAAGATCACCGCGTACCACGAGGCGGGCCATGCGCTCGTGACCGCGAGCTTGAAGGACGCCGATCCGGTGCAAAAAGTTTCTATCGTAAGCCGCGGCCGCGCCGGCGGCTACACCCTAAAGCTTCCGCTCGAGGAACAGCGTCTCAAAACGAAGTCGCAGTTTTTGGCGGATCTTGCCGTGATGCTGGGAGGTTATGTTTCGGAGAAGCTTGTCTTTGGCGATGTTTCGACCGGCGCGTCGAACGATCTTGAGGGAGCGTCCGAGCTTTCGCGCAATCTTGTGGTGAAATACGGCATGAGCGAAGCGCTCGGGCCGATGACGTTCGGCAAATCCGAGGAGATGGTTTTCCTCGGCCGCGAGATCGCGACCGGAAAGGACTACTCCGAAGAAACGGCATCGAAGATCGACGCGGAAACGCGCGGCTTCATCGAGCGCGCCCATCAGGCGGCGGCGCGCATTTTAAAGACGCATCGCCGTGCCCTAGATGCGATCGCGAAGACGCTTATCGAGAAGGAGACCCTCGAGCACGAGGACTTTTACGCGCTTCTCAAAGGGTTTAAACTGAAGTCCGTAGCAGTTTAATAATTTAACGCGAAGGAGGTGGAACGATGCCGTGCCTACCGGCAGGCAGGCGGCCCCGGGCCGTGCTTTTTGACCTTGACGGCACGCTCTTGAACTGCGAACGCGCGCACGCGCGTTTGCGAAAGACCCTGTGCGAGATGATGGGACTCGACGCGGAGAAGATGCGCTCCGGCGGGCGCGTCATCTCGGAGCTCTTTCGCGAGCAGGGACTCGGCGAGAAGGAGTACCGGCTTTACGTGCGCTTGTGGCGCCTGGGCGAGGCGCAGGTGCGCCCGCGGCTCTTCTGGGACGCGAACCTGACGTTCGAGATGCTTGCCGCGCGAGGCGTCATGACCGCGATCGGGACGAATCGTCCCGCGAACGCCTATCTCGTGAAACTTCTGCGCGCCGCGGATCTGAACGTCCGGCGGCTCTCGTTCGTCCTGGCGCAGGACAAGCGGCCGCTCCTCGCGCGCTTCAAGCTTTTCATGGCGGAGGGCATCATGCTTCCCTGCCCTGTTGTGCCCTCGCGGCATCCGAAGCCTGATCCGCGTTTCATCGAACCGGTGCGCCGCAAACTCGAACGTTTGCCCGGCTATCCGAGCTCGGTGCTCTTCGTGGGCGATACGCTCGTGGACCTCGAGTTCGCGAAGAAGAACGGCTTCACGTTCGCCGGAACGCTCCATGGCGTTCTCAAGGACCGCGCGGTCTGGGAAGCGCATGGCGCCGACCTCATCCTTCCGCGCCTCCGTGATCTTTTGAAGCACATTGAATAGCCCCGCCTGTTGTACGGCGGGGCGTTTTCGTTTTAATATGGCAATGATTTCGGGTGCGTAGCTCAACGGCAGAGCAGTCGTCTTATACACGACCGGTTCTAGGTTCGAATCCTAGTGCGCCCACCACAATCAAACTTTCAGGAATTTTGCCGATTGATTCAGCCGCGCGAAGCGCGGCAGAGAACGGAAACACTGGCTC
>CAZUVI010000055.1:0-441 GCA_964623795.1 uncultured Candidatus Saccharibacteria bacterium
CAGACGGCGCGAGGAGCTCCTCGGCTCGCCTGCACTCGCGCTGTCGCTTTCGGCCGCTTCCGCGTCGACCCACGAGTCGAAGTGCGCCTCGGTGCCGACGTGCGGAAAGTTGAGGAACGCGCCCACGATGCCGCCTTCGGCGTTCAGCGCGACCATCATGCCCGCCTTCAATATCTGCGGGTTCACGAAAGGCATGACGATGGCCGGCCTGATCATGCCGGCGATCCAGACGTCCGCAAGCCGCAGACGCGGATCGGTGATGCGCACGAAGACGCCGTAGATAGTGGGCCGCCTGCCGCCTGCGATCTCCTCGATCTGCTCCTGGAGCTGCGCTGCGTAGGCGCGCAGCTGTTCGAACTTGCCCATGAACTCGCGACGGTCGTTCAAGAGCGCCGTTATGGCGCGCTTCGCCTCGTCGAGCTCGCCCATGAGCCGCGCGAT
>CAZUVI010000055.1:451-2237 GCA_964623795.1 uncultured Candidatus Saccharibacteria bacterium
GAAACCGTTCGCGGCGGCGAGGAGGTCGGTGTTCTCGCCGACTACCCTCTCCTTCTCCTCGCGCGCGGTCGAAAGCTCGCCTTCGAGCCGTTCGAGCTCGCCCGTGAGACGCGTGAGCTCGCGCTCAAGATCTTCGGAACTCTTCCCGGAACCCTGCGATCCCTTGGACTTTCCCATGGAAACCCCCCTTGGAATGTTAATCTTCTGCCCTATTCATACGAGAAAAAACGCGGCGTGTCAAAGACAATAAAGAAGCCCCGCCAATGGCGGGGCTTCTTGGCGCGTTCTTCTTTATTAGCGGCGCGTGAGGATGAACGAACCGGAACCGCGCTCGTAAAAGAGCGTGAACTGCCGGTCGTAGTCGTCCTCGAACTGCGCCGAACCTTTGAGGCGCGCCTGCTCGAAATACACCTTCGCCTCGTCGCGCGAGAGGTCGTCGCGCAGACGCTTCAATCCCTCGTAGGCATTATCCTCGTAGTTCACCCAAAAACCGTGGATGCTCGTCCGTTTCGCCATTGTCCTTACTGTATCACAACGTAATTTTTTTGACTTCCCAACACGCTTTCCGTATCGTTGGAATGCACCGTATCGCCTGATGGCCCCATCGTCTAGCGGTTAGGACAGCAGCTTTTCAAGCTGCGAACAGGGGTTCGACTCCCCTTGGGGCTACCACAACCAACGTTGCCGGAATTGACTGCTTCGCTCTCCTGTTTTTGCTATACTTAAATGCATATGGGAAAAGGATCTTTCATTATTTTACTATCCGCCTTGGTTTTGATCGCCGCGAATTCTTCAGGAACCGCTTTTGCCCAGCCGGCTGTCAAGGGTCGGGTATATGGCTGTTTGGACCCAAAAACTAATTACACTACGTACGTACCCTGCGTAGATGGGGATTCTGGAGGAGGAGACGCGCCGTCCATCCCGGATTACAGTTACCGAAAAGCCAGCGAATATCCCGGAGGAGTTGCCGGATACTTTGTCAGCGCCACCTTCAACGCGCTCAAGAACATAGTTGTCGGACCGTTTAAAATCATGGGCTGGATGCTTGATAAAATTTTCCAGTGAGCGGAAATTTCTTTAAAAAAGTTCTGCTCTTCGCGTTTTATGCGGTCATCGCGTTCATTTTTATCGCGTTCTTTATGTACGCATTGAACGGCTTTACCTGCCAGGCCGAACGGGAAGAATGCGCCCAAGCAACCGGATACTGCCGAGTTTCTTCGTTGTGCTTAGAAATAACCTTTCCGTGGCAGTAGAACATCGCTCACTATAGAAAAGAGAAGAGCCCCGCGATGCGGGGCTCTTAATTGTTCTTGCGAAGGAGCGCGTTCTCGGTATAGCTGCTCTCCGGGTTCCAGAGCATGAAACCCCGGACGCCGAGCTTCTTCGCCGCATCGATCTGGGCACGGACGCGAGCAGCGCCGTACTTCACGACGATATTCCCTTTCGCGCTCACCACGTACTCTTCGGAGCGCTTGGGATCGCGGCAGCCGTAGATGTTCGGAACGCTGAAGTCCTGGATCCACGGCCGCGTCGCCACCGTGACGCCGGCCGCGCGAAGAGTCTCGAGCCCCTTCGCGAGCGTGCGCTCGTAGACGAGAGCCGGATGCAGGTTCGGGTCCTTGAGCCCGAACTCGTTGCACTGATAGTGCGAGGGGTACGCCATGGGCGCCACGACGTCGAAGTATTTCGCGGCGGAGAGAAGACGCTGGCCGACGCCCGGCTCGATCCCGTTCAGGTAGACGTAGCCGTAGACGTCGATCGAGAGCTTGGCGCGCACGCCGCGCGC
>CAZUVI010000055.1:2337-4196 GCA_964623795.1 uncultured Candidatus Saccharibacteria bacterium
AGGCGCGAGTCCTGGAACGTGATGAGCCGGCCAATGACGTAGACGCCGCGCTCCTTGAAGAGACGGAGCGTCGCCAGGTGGCGCGGGTCGAGAAGGACTCTGCTGTCCTTCACGTCGATGACGATCGCGTTCAGCTCCGTCTCCTCGATGAGACGGACAAGCTCGCGGACCTTCGCCGGGTTCTCGAGTTGTCCGCTCGAGAGATAGGCGGCACGGATGTCGTCGCCGACATCCGCGGATGCCCTCATCGGCGCGACTGCCAAAACGGCACATCCCAAGGAAAAGAGGAACCGTCTGCGCGTGAGCATTATTCCATCCCTCCGTTCGCCGCGATCGACATATAGGAACCGAGCGTTACGAACGCGTAGCCGCGCTTCGCGAGCCACGGGATGATATCCTCGAGCGCCTCGACGGAGAGCGGCAACTCATGGAAGACGAGCACGTGGCCGCGAAGGCCCTGCCGCTCGCGCTCCCTGATCTTCGCCTTCACGCAATCCTTGAGGTAACAGGGCGGTCGCTTCGCGGGATCGCGTTCGTAGTGACGGTAGTCCTCCGTGTCGACATCCGCGTAGAGCGGGGGCTCCGCGATGTCCCCGATGGACTTCGTCACGACGCGGTAGCGCCGTTCGCCCGTCGCAGGGTCGATCTCGATCTTCTCGCGAAGATCCTTCCAGATGCTCCACTCGGGCGGCCGCACGAAGTACGGCCGGCGACCGGTGAGCTCCTCGATCACGCGCGATGCCCTTTCGATGTCCTTGAGCACCCACTCCTCGCCGTACCGCCGCGCCATCGCGCGAAACGCGCCGTGGCCGTAGGTATGGTTCTCGATCTGATGGCCGCGCGCATTGACCTCGAGGGCGGCTTGGCGCATCTCGGGCGGCGCGGGCGGCACGAGCCGCCAGCCAACCATGAAGAACGTCGCCTTAATGTCATGCCGGTCGAGAAGGTCGAGAAGTCCCGGAAAGCGCGATGGCTTCTTGGTCTGCATATCGAAGCCCAAGAGCGCGGGCGGGTTGGGACCGTCGTCGAACGTGAGCGCGATGAAGCCGCTCCCCTTGGGCGCCTTCTCTCCCTTGAACGGATTGGGGATCTTCGGGAGTTCAATGGCCGCCACCGGCTGAACCGCAAGAATCGCGACGGCGCACAGCGCCGCAGCCAGCATCCTTTTCACGGCTCTCCTTTTTTATCGTTATGTAATTTACAAGGTCTAGGGGGTAGTATAGGAGCAATGCGGATATTGGCAATCGAGACCAGTTGCGACGAAACTTCGATCGCAGTCGTGGATGTCGCAGGGACGAAGAACGCGCCCCGTTTTCGCATTCTCGCGAACCTCATCTCTTCCCAGGTCAAACTGCACCGCCCCTTCGGCGGCGTCGTTCCCATGCTCGCGAAACGGGAGCATGAAAAGAATCTGCCGCTTCTCCTTAAGGAGCTTGATACAAAGGTGCCGCTCGCCTCGGTCGACACGGTAGCGGTGACCGTCGGTCCCGGCCTCGAACCAGCGCTCTGGGCGGGAATAGAGTTCGCAAAACTGCTTGCGAAGAAACTCAGGAAGCCGCTTCGAGGCGCGAACCACCTTGAGGGCCACCTCTACAGTTTTTTGCTACCGCAAAAAACTGCAAATTCTAAATTTAAAACTCAAAATTCAAAATTATTTCCGGCAGTCGCGCTCATCGTGAGCGGCGGACACACCATCCTTCTCTCGCTCTCCTCGCTCAGAGAACGCGCGAAGCTCGGCGAAACCCGGGACGATGCAGCCGGCGAGGCGTTCGACAAAGTGGCGCGCATGCTCGCGCTTCCCTACCCCGGCGGACCGGAGGTGGAGAAGCTCGCCCGCAAAGGGAACAAAAGCGCCATCC
>CAZUVI010000056.1:0-4188 GCA_964623795.1 uncultured Candidatus Saccharibacteria bacterium
GGCCTTTGCGACGATCTCTGCCGTCTCGCGCGTGCGCTTGTAGGGCGAGGCGTAGATGACCCCGATGCCCTTCTTCTTGAGCCGGACGGCGACCCGCGCGGCATCTTTTTTCCCCTTCTCCGTGAGATGCGAGATGCGCGCTCCTTTCTCCGGGCCCGAGGCGATAAGCTCCTTCACGTTGTGCTCGGCCTCCGTGTGGCGCAGAAGAACAAACGAATTCTTACGCTCGGCGTGCGTGTCGAGGTCCTTAAGCGCGGAGACTACGAGCGTATGCGCGCAGAGACCGCACTCCCAAATGGGAAGCGGCGTGCCCCAGTAGCGGTCGCGGGAAATGGCCCAGTCCTTTACCTCGCGAAGCCATTCGCCGAACCGGCCCTCCTTGATATGCCGAGGGACCCAGTTGACGCCCTTGTTCGCCTTGAGGAGGTCATCCCGAAGCCCGCTCATCAAAACGAACCAGGAGTACCGCGCGAAGTAGATGAGCGGGGTGGAGCACCGCCAGCAGAACGGATAGTCGTGCTCGATCGTTCCCGCGTGATAGAGCAGGCCCCGCACCTTAAGGTCCTCGAGAATGTCCTTGTCCGCCTCCTTGATAAATTTCCCCGCGCCGGGAAGGCCCGCCGCCACGCGGCCGCGGTCGTCGATCGTGAGCGGGATGTCCTCGGCCGAGATGTCGCGGTTCAACGCCTGGATCACGCGCAGGTCATCCTCGCCGAAGGCGGGCGCGATGTGCACGAGACCGGAACCCTCCGCCGTTTCCACGAAGTCCGCGGCGATCACCTCGTGGAGCATCTTTAGGTTCGTCTTCTTTTTGAGCGGATAGAGCGGTTTGTACTTCAAACCAACGAGTTTTTTGCCGGAAAGTTTCTCCGCGATATCCGCACCTTGGTGCTCGAGGAACGGCGGAACGTTGTGCGACCAGTAGTATTCCTTCCCCACCTTGTACTTCGTGTAGGTAAGCGCCGGGTCCACCGCCACGGCGACGTTCGCCGGCAGGGTCCAGGGCGTGGTGGTCCAGACAAGGAGATAGGCGCCCTTCTCTCCTTTCACGGGAAACTTTACGAACACCGAGGGGTCCGGCGTCTTCTTGTAGACGCCCGGCTGGCCGAGTTCGTGCGAAGAGAGCGGCGTCTGGCAACGCGGACAGAACGGCACCACTTTATAGAATTTCTTCAGAAGACCTCGTTTCGCGATCCGCGCAAAAACCCACCACAAGCTCTCGATGTAGGAGTTCTCGTACGTGACATAGGGATGCTCAAGGTCGAGCCAGAAGCCGATGCGGTCGGTGAACCGCTGCCACTCGTCCCTGTACTTCCAGACGGACTCTTTGGCGCGTTCGTTGAAGGGCGCGATGCCGAACTTCTCGATCTCCTGCTTGTTCTTGAGACCGAGTTCTTTTTCCACGCCTATCTCGACCGGCAAGCCGTGCGTGTCCCAGCCGGCGCGGCGCGGCGCGTAGTGGCCCTGCATCGCCTTGTAGCGAATGACGATGTCCTTGAAGACGCGCGAGACCACGTGATGAATGCCGGGGCGGCCGTTCGCGGTTGGCGGCCCCTCAAAGAAGCGGAAGGGTTTTTTGCCCTTGCGCTGGTCCACCGAGCGGCGGAAGATGTCGCGCTCGCGCCAGAGCCGCAGGACGCGCTCTTCGATCTCCGGCAGAGAGAATTGTTTCTGTCCTTTGAGCATGGCGAGGACCGTCTTACATCTTCTTGGGGACCGCGATGCCCATAAGGCCGAACGCGCGAGTAAACACGACAAGGGTGCCCAGGACGAGCGCGCGCCGCGCAAGTGAAACAAGCAAGGCGTCAAGCGACGTTTCTGCGCTATCCTCCATCACGCGCCGCCGCTCATAGAAGAGGTGGAACGCGTGCGCGAGTTCGCTTACATACTTCGTGAGCTCGTGCGCGCGCCGCATCGCGGCCGCTTGCGCCACCGTTTCGGGAAACCGGACAAGCTGTTTTATCAGTTCGAATTCCTCCGCCTCCTTCAGATGGCCGAGGGGCGGCACCTTCGCATCGTAGCCGGCAAGCTTCGCCGAGTCGAGTTGCTCTTTCGTGAACTTCGCTTTTTTGAGGATGTTCGCGGCGCGGACCGCGGCGTACTGCGCGTAATAGACGGGATTCTTCTGCGAGCGCTCCTTGGCGAGGTCGAGATCGAAGTCCATGTGCGTATCAAGCGACTTCTCAAGAAAGAACCAGCGCGCAGCGTCCAACCCCACCTCCTTGATAAGCTCTTCGAGCGTCACGAAGACGCCCTTGCGCTTGGACATCTTGACCTCCTCGCCGCCCTTCATGAGCCGCACCGTCTGCACCGTCAGCATCTCCACGCGTCCGGAGTCGAGTCCGAGCGCCTGGAGCGCGCCCTTGAGACGGGGCCCGTAGCCGTGGTGGTCCGCACCGAAGACATCTATGCACGCGTCGAATTTCCGCGTTACGAGCCGGTCGCGGTGGTACGCGACGTCCGGAAGCACATAGGTCGGCGCGCCGTCGCTCCGCACGAAGACACGGTCCTCCGTATCGCCGTACGCGGAGGCCTTGAACCAAACCGCGCCATCCTTCTCGTACACGGCGCCGCGCTTTGTAAGTTCGCTAAGCACTTCGCGAACGAGACCTTTTTCGTAGACGCTTTCTTCCTCGAAGAAGATATCGAATGTTATCTTCGCCTTCTTTTTCAGGAAATCGGCGTTCTCCTTCTGGATGAGCGAAGCGACGTAGTAGCCCGCCTCTCCCTCGTCTGCCATATCACGAAGACGCTTTGCAACCTCCTGCTTCTTCAAAAGACGGAGGAGTTGGCCGTGTTTATACTCCTCCCCTCTCCCAAGCGCTGTTTTGCCAAGCGAACGGATCTGTAAGCTCGATCTCGCATTATTGACATAAAATTCGCGCGAAACCTCATAGCCCGAGAACGCGAGAATGTTCGCGAGCACGTCGCCAAAGAACCCGCCCCGCGCGTGACCCAGATGCGCCGGCCCAGTCGGGTTCGCGTCCAGGTAATCGAGCGAGATGCGCTTGCCTTTCTGCATCCCTTTGCCGTACTCCGCTCCTTTCTCCAACACTGAGCCAAGCTCCGCGCGCAGGGCGTCATCCGAAAGATGCATATTCACGAAGCCGGGCGCCCTGGCCTCGACCTTCCTAAAGAGGCCGAGGTTCGCCGCCTCGATCGCGGTCACGAGGTCTTTGGCGGCATCGAGCGGCGCCATCAGCTTCTTTTTTGCGATGGCGAATGCGGCGTTAGTCGAATAATCCCCGAACTCCTTCACTTCGGGGACCGAGAGCTGGGGCGTAAAATCGAGCTGTGCGGCGCGCTTGATGAGCGCGGCTATCTTCTCGTGCACTCTCAAAGTTTACCGAAAAACCGGGCATTTTAAAAAGGAACGGAGGCCCTTAGGAGGGCCTCCGAATGAACCGCAGTACGAGCCAGGTGCCGGCCATCGCCGTGCCGATGAACCATGCCGACGCGAGCGCGAAGCTCACGAGCATCCCCTGCGCCTGCGCATGGGAGAGCGCCTCGAGAGTCATCATGCCGCCGGCGCCGAGCGCGCCTGCGTTCGTGTCCCCCTGCTTCCAGCGCGGGACGAACGTCACCGCCGCGCCGATGAGGAGCGGCATGAAAAGGAGCAGGATGCCCGCCACGCTCACCTCTCCCGGCGTGCCTGCCGCCGCGAGCAGCGAAGGAATCGTGAAAAGCAGGACGAAGATGAGACCGACATGCCAGACGGTGGTCCAGTTCCAGTCACTCACTTTCACTGGCCGCCTCCTTCCTTTCGGGAGCAAAGATCGGCTTTGGAATTATGCTATCGTAAACAATAGGCATGGATGCATATTCCGTCAATAAAAAAGCAAGTTTCGACTACGAGATCCTCGAAACCGTCGAGGCGGGCATTGCCTTGCTCGGATTTGAGGTAAAAGCGGTCCGCAAAGGGTTCGCCTCGCTCGCGGGGAGCTTTGCCATCATCCGCGGCGGAGAGGCATATCTCGTAAACGGCGCTATCCCGCCCTACCAGCCGGGCAACACGCCCAAAGAGTACGACCCCACGCGCACGCGAAAACTTTTGCTCACGAAGGACGAGATCAAGGAGCTCGTCGGAAAAACGGAGAAAACCGGATTGACTTTGGTGCCTTTAAAATTGTATAATAAGCGCGGCAAGATCAAGCTCGAGCTTGGCCTCGCGCGGCATAAGAAAAAGCA
>CAZUVI010000057.1:0-3630 GCA_964623795.1 uncultured Candidatus Saccharibacteria bacterium
CGAAAGGCGTTCATTTCTTCCAGGCACTCGTTATAGGTGTCCGTGACCGCCGGAACGCCGATCCGCCGCACGAACTCCCGGATGGAGGGGCCGCGTCGCGTCGCCCGGATGAACTCGCGATGCCCCACGGGCATGTAGTTCTCCATCGCGGCAAGATAGTCCGTCATCCCGGTCTGGGCGTGCTTCACGCCGAGCGCCGCGACGAGCGAAGGCATGATGGAGCTCTGCGCCCCAGTCTCGCCGTTTAAGAAGACCGGCTCCTCGCCGAGCGCCTTCACGCCCTCGAAGATGATGCCCGTCTTTCGGCGCTCATCACCGAAGCTCATGATGTATGGGCGGAAGTCCCGGAAAAAAACCTCGGGACTGCAGTGCTCGGGCAGGGCCTCGAGCGTGTCGAGCATCTCCTCCTGCGCGTTCGCGATCCCAAGCAGGGCCGCCTCCAGCGCCAGCGGGTCCTCATCGAACACCGCCTGCTGGGCCGTGCCGATCGCGGCGATAGCGGGGGCCGCCTCGGCCTCGATCTCCACGTGCGGCAGGATGAAACCCGGCTCGTCCGGCAGGGTCACGAAGTTCTGGACGTTCTCCAGATTCGAGAACTCGATGGAACCGAGCGGCTCCTTGCGCCTCCAGTTCCAGAGCGCGTAGCCGTCGTAGGAAAGGATGGGCCGCTTTCCCAGCCGCCAAGCCGAGAACCAGAGCGGCACGGCGAGATTCTGCGGGAGCCTCGCGACCTCGGGTTCGCCGATCGCGTGCACGTAGGCGCTCGCGAGAAAGGCGTAGGTGCGGTAGACGGCGCGAGCCGTTTCGCGGTCCTCGACCGCGGCGTCCGCAAGGTTCACAAGCGGCAGTTCGCTCTCGATCAAGGCGCGAAAGCGCTTGCGGAGCATTTCCTCGGAAAGCAGGTGCGGCAGAGCCCTGCCGAACTCCGCCACGGCGGCGAGCGCCGGAGGCAGGTCCGTCTTTGGGTCCTCCGCGGGAAGGAATCCGCGGCTCTGCGAAACGTCGAAGCGCGGAAGATCGAGCGTTTCCGCACGCTGTTTCTCGAACGAGAACCGAAGCTGTTTCACGCGGGCCTCCTCGAATGCGAATGGACTGCCTCAAATCTAAATGAACGGCACCGGGAAGGCAATAAAAAGAGATGCCCCGCTCCGATGTACATCGGAGCGGGGCGCTGACGGGTCAGCGAAGGGAATCGATGAAATCTGCCGCTTCGGCGAGCGACGCGCACACCGCGTCCGCGAGAAGCGCGTTCTGCTTCTTCTCCCACGGCGCGGCGGGGCGCACCTGGATGCAGATGATGCCCGGATGGGCGCGCTTCACGTCGTCCACGTGCCGCGCGGCGTCGTCGAGGAAGAACGCCTGCCTGCCGGCAGGCAGGTCCTGTCCGCGTTCCTCGAACATCTCGCTCTTCTTCTTCGTGTGCGAGATCCGCACCTCGCGCACGTGCTCGAGCAGATTATGCGCCGCCGCCTTGGGCCACTGGAACTCGATGCGGCCCTCGGTCACGACGACGAGCTCCTCGCGCGAAAAGCGCGAGAGGAACGCGAGCGTGTCCGGGAAGAAGTACTGCTTGTCGAGGAGCGCCTCGAGCTCGCGGAGCAGCGCCTCGGGAGCGTCCGGCCTCGCCTCACGAATGATCGAGAAGAGCAGCGGAAAGCAGTAGGAAGCGGTGCCATGGCGGGCGTAGAGCATCTCCACCGCGCGGACGTACTCCGTCCGGGGAACGCCGTGCCGCTCGGCCGTCTCCTGCTCGTCCTCGTACCGCCGCACCGAATCGATGAGCGTGTTGTCGAGGTCGAGGTAGATGCGCCGCATCACGCTTCACCTTCCTTTCGTATGGCTATGAGCTGACGTTAGCGTAGGGACGGCGGATCACGCTGTCAACATAAAAATGGAACGGGGCGGCTTAGCGCCGCCCCGTGCTCTTGTAATAGGCCGTGAGATGCTCCACGAATTCCGGGCCGAAGTTCTTCGGCGTGAAGACGAATGGTATCCACTCCTTCGCGCTTGTCGTCCAGGTGGCGCGATGCACGATCTTCTTCGTGCGGCGGAAGTGCTCGCCGTCGTAGGTCATGAGGAAGACGTCCGGGTCGCACTCGCGGCCCGAAAGCAGTTCCGCCTGCACGACGAGCTCCGCAAGGTGCTGGCGGTCCTTGTACATCACGTGCGGCGGATAGTCGCTCCCGCCGCCCCACTCGGCGACGATGCGCACCGACTCCACGAAGGGGTCGTTCGCTCGGCGCGCCTGGCGCACCGCGTCACGGAGCGCGTAGATGGGATGGTACTCGCACATCACGTCGTGCGCGCCGAAGTACTTCGCCTTCCTCGTCTCGATGACCGCGTAGTAGGCGCGGCCGGGATGGAGGTAGTTCGGCGGCATATAGGCGTTGTTCTCAAGCTTGCCGCACTCGAGGACCGCCTCGACCACCTGCTCCTCCCAGCGCGCGAATGTCAGCCAGTCGTAGGCCGCGGCCTGCGTCTGCCGGGGATGCTCGAAGAGGTAGTCCGCCATGGAGGCCACGACGGCGACGCCGCCGTCCTTGGCGCCCGAGACGATCTCGAACTCCCAGCCGAGGTCGCTCATCATGATGTCCCGGCAGTTGCCGCAGGGCGTCGCGATGTTCCCCGGCGCGCCGGCGATGATGCCGAGCACCATGTCCTCGTTCGTACTGGTCATGCGGCGCCCGAGCTTCGGGTGCGGCGGCGACCAGTCGAATCGGCCGTAGCGCGCGCGAAGCGCGGCCACCGCGGCCTCCTCGGCATGGAGCGCCTGGCAGAAGCCGTACTCGATGTTCCCGCCGGGGACCGGCGGATGCTCGGACGTGCCCAAACTCTCGAGCACGTGGTAGTTCGAGAAGCGCGGGTCCGCCACCTGCGAGGCGAGCGCCGTTGAGAGCGCATCCACGTAGCGCGGTATGCGCTCCCGCCGCTCGGACGAGAGCTCGACGAGGTCGGCTTTGCCGCCCTCCTTGATAGCCATCTGCCGGAAGTCCCAGTTTGGCATTGTTCTGCTCCCCTTTCGGAATCCGGAATAAAAATGACTGCGCCCACTGTAGCGCAGCGGATTCTGTTGGGCAATAGCAAAAACAGAACGGCCCCGCCGATGGCGGGGCCGCAAATGAACGGACTATCGAAGGTAGGCCTGCCTACCGAAGGTAGGGCGCGAGGCGCGCGACGGTCTCGGACCAGAGCTTCTTGTCGAGCTCGGGGTCCATGTTCTGCCAGTTGGCGCGCTCCGGCTTGCCGGTGAGCTCGGCCGCCACGATGCGCAGGTACTGCTTCGGCGCGGGCGGGTCCCAGACGGCCTCGAAGAACGAGACGCCGTCGTTCCGGACCCATGGCCGCGCGGGGACGTTCCAGAGGAGATACTTCTTCTCCTTCATCTTGTGGAGCCGACCGATAAGGCCGAGTGAGGTCAAGAAACTACACTCCGCTTTCGGGAAGTCTTCGGTGACCTTACGTCCGAGATAGATCTCCGTGGGCAGGAGATGCAGGTGCGCATGCTGGACCGTCTGACCCACGATGCCGTGCTCGAAGATGAGCGGCTTTACACCATACTCCGTGTCAATGGCGCACGCGGCGTCCCTCATGGCGTTCTCCACCCCGATGAGCCCGCGCTCCTCCATCGCC
>CAZUVI010000057.1:3640-4093 GCA_964623795.1 uncultured Candidatus Saccharibacteria bacterium
CGTGCTCGAAGACGATCGGCTCCAGGCCGTACTCCATGTCGATGGCGTCGCTCGCGGTCTCGACCGCGCGCTTGACCTCGGCGACCTCCTCCTCCGTCATCGCCCCGAGGCACGAAACGTGCTGCTTGGGGATGACGAGCGTGTAGCCGCCGTCCGTGATCTGGCCGAGCGTGGCGACGTAGTAGAGCGAGGGCGTCTCGGCGATGAGCCGCTCTCCGAAGTTCTTCTTGTCGCAGAAGACGCAAGCGCCTTCCACCTGTGGTGAGCCATCCCGAACCATGCGTTCCTCCTCCTGAATACAAAAAATTGCTGCGCCCACTCTACCAGACGCAGCAGCTTTCTTCAACCCATCGCCATCTCGTCCGGGGCTTATCTTCAGGCGGAAGAATAAATTCGCTTTCTGCCTTTACCGGCTCTCAAATTCACATATTTGCGATATTCGCATCCGATGCC
>CAZUVI010000058.1:0-4091 GCA_964623795.1 uncultured Candidatus Saccharibacteria bacterium
TCGAGTCCGGTGCAGATCGGCCTCCTCACCAAGCGCATCAGCGAGCTTGCCGGGCACCTGAAGAAGCACCCCAAGGACAACCACTCCCGCCGGGGCCTTTTGATGATGGTGGGGAAGCGGAAGCGGCTCCTCGACTACCTCTCGAAACACAACGCGAGAAGCTACAACAAAGTGGTCCGCGACCTGGGCCTGAAGAAGTAGACAATGCCGCACAGTATCCAACACGAAAACCAGCGGGTAGGGATCTTCATCGACATCCAAAATCTCTACCACTCCGCAAAAAATCTCTACGGGGCCCGCGTCAACTATCACGAGCTCATCAAGGCCCTCCTCGCCGGCCGCACGCTCATCCGCGCCACCGGCTACGTGGTGAAGAGCGAAACCGCCGCAGGCGAGGCCTCCTTTTTTGAGGCCCTCGAAAAAGAGGGAATCGAGCTCCGCATGAAGGATCTGCAGGTCTACGCGGGCGGCATGAAGAAGGCCGACTGGGACGTCGGCATGGCGGTGGACGCGATCCGGATGGGCAGCACGCTCGACGTGGTCATCCTCGTGACGGGCGACGGCGACTTCATTCCGCTCGTCGAGTATCTCAAGTGGGGTTTGGGGAAACAGGTTGAGGCCGCGGCGTTCGGAAGGAGCGCTTCCGGCAAGCTTAAGGAGATCGCGGATATTTTTACGAACCTCGAGGATATTCCGCGCATCACCATGCGAACGCGCGCTTCCCGCGAAGGAGCAGAGCGCGCCCGCGAGTTCCGGCGAGAACGCTTCGGCACCCGTCCGGCTCCGGAACTGAAGTCGAAACAGGCTGACGAGCATACATAAGACAAGATCCATGGACCTCGCACGCAAAAGCTACTCGACGGAGATCGGGGGCAAGAAGCTGACCGTCGAATTCTCGCACCTCGCCGAACAGGCGAACGCATCCGCGCTCGTGAGCTATGAGGGCCCCGACGTCCTCGTACCCGCGGTCATGGGCCACAAGGACCGCGCCATCGACTACATGCCGCTCACGGTGGACTACGAAGAGAAGTTCTATGCCGTCGGCAAGATACTGGGCAGCCGCTTTGTGCGCCGCGAAGGCCGGGCCTCCGAAGAAGCGACCCTTTCCGGCCGCATGATCGACCGCTGCATCCGCCCGCTCTTCGACCACCGCCTCCGCCGCGACATCCAGATCGTCGCCACCATCCTTTCGTATGACGAAGAGCACGACCCCGACGTGGTGGGCCTTCTGGGCGCCTCGGTCGTTCTCGCGGTTTCGAACATCCCGTGGAACGGCCCCGTGGGCGGCGTCCGCGTGGCAAAACTCGGCGACCGCGTCGTGTTCAACCCGAAAAACAGCGAGATCGCATCGCCGGAGTGCCGCTTCGAGGCGTTCGTTTCGGGCACGGCCGACCGCATCAACATGATAGAGTTCGGCGGCAACGAAGCGACCGAGGAGGAGGTCGTCGAAGCGCTCGGCGCGGCGCAGAAGGAGATCGCCAAGCTTATCGAGTTCCAAACCAAGATCATCGCGGAGCGCGGGCAAACGAAGGCGGACGTTACGCTCGTCTCCCCCGACCCCGAACTCGTGGAGACGGTAAAGACGGCGCTCGACGGCAAGCTTGAAGAAGCCGTCTACACCAAAGAAAAAGTGGACCGGCAGAGCAAGATCGGCATCCTGAAGCGCGAGATGAAGGACTACCTCCTGCGCGCGGGCATCGACGAAACGGGCATTGCGGCAGCCGACGATCTTTTTGAGAACGAGATAGACCTGCTCATTCACCGCAAGATCCTTAAAGAAGAACACCGCCCCGACGGGAGAAAACTCGATGAAGTGCGGGAACTCTACGCCGAGACCGGCCTTTTCGAGCGCACGCATGGCTCGGCGCTCTTCGTCCGCGGCAACACCCAGGCCCTGGCCATGACCACGCTCGACGCGCCGGGAGCGGAACAGCTCGTCGAAACGATGTCCTTCTCCGGCAAGCGGCGCTTCATGCTGCACTACAACTTCCCGCCATACTCGGTGGGGGAAACCGGTTCGTTCCGCGGCCCCGGACGGCGCGAGATCGGCCACGGCGCGCTCGCGGAAAAAGCGGTCCGTCCGCTCATCCCCTCCAAAGAGGAGTTCCCCTACACCATCCGCGTCGTTTCGGAGATCCTCTCCTCGAACGGTTCCTCCTCGATGGCGACCGCCTGCGCGACCAGCATGTCCCTGATGCACGCCGGCGTGCCCCTCAAGAAGCATGTTGCGGGCATTGCGATGGGTCTTATGACCGGTCCCGCGGGGCAGTTCAAAATTTTGACCGACATCCAGGGGCCGGAGGACCATCACGGCGACATGGACTTTAAAGCGGCCGGCACGCGGGACGGCGTAACCGCCATCCAGATGGACGTGAAGATCGAGGGGATCACGCAGGAGATGCTGCGAGAGGGACTTGCGCAGGCGAAAAAAGCGCGGCTCCACATTCTCGAAGCCATGGAGAAGGCGATCGCGCATCCCAGTCCCGAGCTTTCTCCCTACGCTCCCGTCATCATGCAGATGAAGATCGACCCCGCGAAGATCGGCGGGGTCATCGGCTCGGGCGGCAAAGTGATCAACGGCATCATCGAAGCGACCGGCGCCTTGACCATCGACATCGAGGAGGACGGCAGCGTCTTCATCACCGCCCCGAAGAAAGAGAGCGCCCTTCTCGCCATGAAGGAGATCGAGTCCATCGTGCGCGAATTCAAGGTGGGCGAGATCGTGGAGGGCGAGGTCATCAAGGTCCTCGACTTCGGCGCCATCGTTGATCTGGGCGGCGGCCGGGACGGCATGGTCCACGTCTCCGAGCTCAAAGAGGGCTTCGTAAAGAAAGTGGGGGACGTGGTGAAGCTGGGGGACTTCGTGCGCGCCAAGATCATCCGGGTGGAGGACGACAGGATCGGCCTCTCGGTGAAACAGCTTACCGAGAAGTAACCGAGCCGAGATCGCGGACGCTCTGCCGTGCGGCAGGGCGTTTTTGGTTGTCCACAAGGGGGTAACCCTCCCTGCGTGATACTATAGAAGGTATATGGATCAGCAATTCGGCCAGAATCAATGGCCCAATAACCCTCCCGCAGGTGGCGCGCCGAGCGGCGGTTCGAGCGTTCCTCCGCCTCCGCCCCCCCCGATCGGCATCCGCACGATGGAGTCCGATCTTTCGGCGGTAAAAGAAAGCGGCGGCACGATGCCGGAACCGAAGCCATTCACCCCGAGCGAGTTCAAGCCGCAAGCGCCCATCGCGCCGCAAAAACCCGCGGAGACGAAGTTGAACGTCCCCGGCTACACCGGCCCCGAGGAGGCGATTTTTTCGCCCGGCGCCGCCCTCCCGTCGGCAGGCGTTCCGGCAGAGCAAAAAACAGCCGCCGCGGAAGCCGGAAGCAAGGCGTGGATGAAGCCGGCGCTCTTGGGAGGAGGCGGTCTTGTGCTCCTTGCGGGTCTCGGCCTCGTCGGTTATTTCTTCGTGTTCCCTCTTATCTTTCCGGCAACTACGCCGCCCGCGCCGGTCGTTCCGCCTCCGGTCCAGCCGGCGACCACGACTCCCGGAGCGGCAACGACCACGCCTCCGGCGGTCTTCGAACCGCACAAGTCGTTCTTCGTCGTCGCCGCGGAAAAGACGGAAGCGCTCAAGGTCACGCCCGCCGACACCGCGCTCTCGCTCCGCGCCGCGCTTGACGCCTTGGGCACGGACGCCGTCGCGACCGGCACGGCGAAAGAAACCCTCGTGAACAAAGAGGACGGTTCTCCCGAATCGTTCGCGCGCGTGACCGCGCTACTGGTGCCGGAGCTTTCCGAAGCGACACTCAAGAACTCTTTTGAGGACGACTTCACTATGGCGCTCTACTTTGATGCGGCGGGCGCGTGGCCCGTCTACATCGCTAAGCTCCGGGCGGGCACGAACCTTCTCGACGCGCAAGCGGCGCTCGCGGGCTTCGAGGGATCCCCGAACCTCGCGAACCTTTATACGACCGACCCCGGAGCGAAAGGAGCGGAAACCTTCAAGGACGGCAGCGTGGGCGGCAAGCCGACGCGGTATCTGCCGTTCGTAAAGCAAGGCGCATCCCTGAACTACGGCTGGTTCGACAACTTCCTC